>CANBVC010000330.1 GCA_947372795.1 Beijerinckiaceae bacterium | reverse complement strand
AAGCGCAAGGTCAGCTTCGCCAGCGTCATCGGCCAGATCATCGTGCTCGACATCGTTTTCTCGCTGGACAGCGTGATCACGGCGGTCGGCATGGCGGATAATCTGTGGGTCATGTCCACGGCGGTGATGGTCGCGGTGGTGATCATGCTGTTTGCTTCCGGAACAGTCGCCAATTTCGTCAATCGACACCCTTCGGTGAAGATGCTGGCGCTGTCCTTCCTGCTGCTGATCGGCATGGTGCTTGTGGCCGATGGCATGGGCTTCCATGTGCCCAAGGGCTTCGTCTACGCCGCCATGGGCTTCTCGGTCGCGGTCGAATCGCTGAACCTGCTGGCTCGCAAGAAGAGGAAGTCGCCCAGCTGATCCCAAGCGTTGCCCCAGCGGCCTGAGCCGTATATGCGTGAGCCCATATCAGGCGCAGCAGGGAGAAACGCCATGGGACAGAAGACCATTGATGGAACCGTGGCGGACGCCTATCTCGCCTTGCTGGCGGATCGCGGCGTTGAATATCTCTTCGCCAATGCGGGCACGGATTTCGCGCCCCTGATCGAGGCCTATTCCAAGGCCACGGTGAATGGAACCAAGGTTCCCAAGCCCATCACCGTGCCGCATGAGAATGTCGCGGTGTCGATGGCCATGGGTTATTACTTGAAAACCGGCAAGCCGCAGCTTGTGATGGTGCATGTGAATGTCGGCACCGCCAATGCGGTCTGCGGCGTCATGAACGCCTGGCGCGGCAATATCCCCGTGCTGTTCAGCGCGGGCCGCACGCCCTTCGCGGAGGAGAGCGGCGAATTGGGCCAGCGCTCGGGCGAGATCCATTGGCCGCAGGAAATGCGCGATCAGGGCGCCATGGTGCGCGAATTCGTGAAATGGGACTACCAGCTCCCCAATGGCCATGTGCTGGAAAACACTGTCGACCGCGCCCTCAATCTGGCCATGAGCGAGCCCAAGGGTCCGATCTATCTGACCTTGCCGCGCGAAGTGCTGGCCTCGCCGGCCCCGGGCTTCACCTATCAGTCGCCCTCGCGCCACCACAATGCGGCCCCGCCTTATCCCGACACCCGCGCCATCGATCAGGCGGCGGAGATGATCGCGCGCGCCGAGCGCCCCCTCATCATCACCTCGAGCGCGGGGCGCGACGAGGCGGATGTGGCCAAGCTGGCGGCGCTGGCGGAGGCTTTCGCCATTCCCGTCACCCAGCGCAAGCCCCGCTATGTGGCGCTGCCGACCGATCATCCGATGCATCTGGGCTTCAACCCGGACGCCTACTTGCAGGACGCCGATTGCATCATCGTGCTGGAATGCGATGTGCCGTGGATTCCCTCCAAGCGGAACCCGAAGGCGGACGCCAAGATCATCCATATCGGCGTCGATCCGCTGTTCTCGCAATATCCCATGCGCAGCTTCCCCTGCGATCTCGCCATCAGCGGCGTGCTGGGCGCGACCTTGCCCGCCCTGACCGAGGCGCTGGCCACCCGCCATGCTGGCGCCCATGCGCGCGTGGAAGCGCGCCGCGCGCGTCTGGCGGTGGAGCGCGCCGCCCAGCGTGAGCAGTGGGCTTCCATGATCACCCGCGCCCGCGACGCCAAGCCCATGTCGCCGGTCTGGATCACCCATTGCCTCGACGAGGTGAAGGGACAGGACGCCATCGTCATCAAGGAATCGCCGATCACCTTCGAGCACATGCGCTTCACCAAGCCCGGCACCATGTTCTCCATCGGCGCCGCTGGCGGTCTCGGCTGGGGCCTGGGCACGGCGCTGGGCGTGAAGGCGGCTGTGGGCGACCAGCTGGTGATCTGCACCTGCGGCGACGGCGCCTATATGTTCGGCAATCCGCTCCCCGCCCATTATGTCTCCGCCGCCGAAAAGCTGCCGATTCTGACGGTGGTGTTCAACAACCAGATGTGGGGCGCCGTGAAGCGCAACACCCACGAAGTCTATCCCGACGGCTATGCGGCCAAGGATAACCGCGAGGCGCTGACCTATTTCGATCCGCAGTTGCAGTTCAACAAGGCGGTCGAGGTGGCGGGCGGCTATGGCGAGACGGTGGAAGATCCCTCCGACATGCCCAAGGCCATCGAGCGGGCCCTCAAGGCCGTGCAGGTCGAGGGGCGTCAGGCGCTGCTCAACGTGATCTGTCGCGGGGTCTGAGGAGACGCGCAGGCCATGTCGACGCCGGGAACAGGCGAACCGCAAGCGCAGAAGGCGCTGACCCATCGCGAGACGATGTGGATCGTTGCGGGCGTGCTGCTCCCGGTGTTCATGGGCTCGATGGACCAGACGGTCGTGTCGAGCGCCCTGCCGACCATCGGCGCCTCGTTCGGCGCCACATCGCATCTCTCATGGGTCGTGGCGGCCAATCTGCTCACCGCCACGGCCATGACGCCGCTCTATGGCAAGATCAGCGACATCCATGGCCGCCGCCTGTCGCTGCTGCTGGCCATCTGCCTTTTTCTCTGCGGCTCGCTGATCGCCGCGCTGGCCGTCAATCTGCCCATGCTGATCGTCGGGCGCGCGATTCAGGGGCTTGGCGGGGGCGGGCTCATCTCCATCCCCATGACGATCCTGGGCGATCTCGTCGCGCCCAAGCAGCGGGCGCGCTACTACACCTATTTCTCCATCACCTACATCACCTCGGGCATGCTGGGGCCGATCTATGGCGGCTTCATTTCCCAGCATCTGCACTGGTCCCTGATCTTCTGGTCGAACTTGCCGCTGGCCATAGGCTCGCTGCTCATCACCAGCCGCCTGCTGCGCCGCTTGCCGCGCTATGAGCGCAAGCACAAGCTGGATTTCCTCGGCGCGGCCTTGATCGTGCTCGCCAGCTCCACCTGCATGTTCGTGATGAATGCGGGCGGGCGCGCCTATGGCTGGGCGTCTCTCGAGATCATCGGTCTGACCATTGTTTCGGGCCTCTTGTGGGTCGCCTTTGTCTGGCGGTTGCGAACGGCCCCCGAACCGCTGGTGCCGCTCAATATCCTGCGCAATCCCGTCGTGCTGCGCGCCAATATCTCCAATGGGGTCGGCTGGGCCACGGTGACCACCCTGAACATCTATCTGCCCATGTTCCTTCAGGCCGTGCATGGGCTCTCGCCCTCGGCTGCCGGCCTGCATCTGGTCATGCTGATGACCACGGTGAATGTCAGCGCGCTGGTCAGCGCCCAGATCACCGCGCGCATCACTCATTACAAATATCCGCCCCTGTTCAGCCTGACCCTGTGCATCGGCGCCTGCCTCTATCTGGCGCTGCATGCGCAGACCATCAGCATGTTCGAATTCGAGGTGGTCATGGTGCTGATCGGCATAGGCTTCGGGCCTGTGGCGCCGGTGACGACGGTGGCCATGCAGAATGCGGTGGAGCTGCACCAGATGGGCATCGCGGTTGCGACCTCCACCTTCGGCCGCAGCCTCATGGCGACCGGGTTGATCGCGGTCTATGGCGTGATCGTGCTAGGGGATCTGGAAGGCGTCGATGCGCGCAGCGCGGGCGCCCTGGCCACCAGCCTGTTCGGTGATCCGGCGGAGGCGGCGGCCCATTTCCGCACCATCTTCCTCGCCATGGCCGGCGCCTTCACCATTTCATGGCTGGCGCTGGCGATGAT
>CANBVC010000329.1 GCA_947372795.1 Beijerinckiaceae bacterium | reverse complement strand
GGGCGCTCGTGCATGATCCCGAACTCCTGATGCTGGACGAGCCCTTCGGCGCGCTCGACCAGTTCACCCGCGAGGAACTGTGGGAAATCATGCAGACCCTCTGGCTAGACCGCAAGCCGACCGTTCTTCTGGTGACCCATGACTTGAAGGAAGCCGCCTATCTCGCCAATCGCATCTGCGTGATGAAGCCACGCCCCGGACGTATCGTGGAGATCAGGGACGTCGGCTTCGCACACCCCAGAGACATGGCGCTGACCTTCACGCCCGAATTTACCGATCTCACGCAAGAGCTGCGCAACGCCATCATCGCGGTTCGCAGACAGGAAAAGGCGCACGCATGAGGTCCACCCTGCGCAGACGCGTGACGTCCACGGCGCTCATCATAGGGCTCTTCCTGTGCTGGGAGCTGGCCTGCGTCATCTTCAAGGTGAGCCCCATCGTCCTGCCCCGTCCCAGCGAAATTCTGTTGGCGCTATGGACCAACATGCCCGCCCTCTGGCCCCATGTGCTGCAAACGCTTTACACCACGATCCTCGGCTTTGCGCTGGGCATTCTGGCGGGCGTCCTGCTCGGCGTGCTCGTGGGCTCTTCGCCGCTCGCCTATGACGTGGCGAACCCCTTGCTGATCGGCTTCGCATCCATTCCGAAGGTGGCGGTGGTGCCTATCCTCATCCTGTGGTTTGGCTCGGGCACCATTCCCGCCGTGATCAGCGCCACGATCAATTGCTTGTTTCCCATCGTCGTGAACGTGGCGACGGGCCTGGCGACCGTCGAGCCCGAACTCGACGACTTCATGCGCACCCTGCAGGCGAGCCGGATGGACCGTCTCATCAATGTGGGCCTCCCCCGCACACTGCCCTACTTCTTCGCATCCCTGAAAGTGTCGGTCACGCTGGCCTTCGTGGGTACCGTCATATCAGAAACCATCGCCTCGAACCGCGGTATTGGCAACGTAATGATGACCGCAAGCGCAAGCTTCGAAGTGTCGCTCGTCTTCGCGGGCCTCTTTATTCTCGCGGCGCTTGGCGTGGCGCTCTACGCCATCTTCGCGATGATCGAAGCGCGCCTCACGGGCTGGGCTCACAGGGGCGATCTTCAGGCGAATTAGAGGGTCCGCCTCTGGATACTTAACCGGCAAATAACCGCGATGCCGAGAAAACCTCTTATCAAGCAGGGCGGGAACGCTATCGCAAACAACTCAACGCTATGACCAGATTATGGTTAGATGCTGAACGACAGCAAGAACGCGATCGCAAAGTTCTAAACAAATACGATGAACGGATCACAAATCTAAAGTTGGAATCGCGGTAACCTGTGAGGCCAAAGCCGCCTAAGCCACCAATAACTTCGCCTTAATACCCCATTCGCGAATACATCATAGCAGCGACGAATGCACTCGCAACAGTGGGACCGACTTTACAGATAGTGCTGGAGGATGCAAAGATCTTGCTCGCAGATCGCGACGGTTCAATAGAAAATCGCAAACTATTGCGTGTCGAGGTACTACGGGTTCATCCTGATTAGGTTCAGATTGCCGCATCAATTGTCAATCCATCGGACGTTGGGTGCATGACGGGCGATTCTGGGTGCTTCCGCCTTGGGGTGACCAACAATAATAGGTGCTACAGCGATCTGATCGCTCTCAAGGCCGATTGCATGCTTACCCTCTGTAGTTGCTAGCCATCCTTGAGCAAATCCTATCCAACATGTGCCCAAGCCGAGAGCGCAGGCGGCAAGCATGAGGTTTTCAGCAGCAAGCGAACAGTCTGTATTTGTCCAAGAATTATCTGTTGTACCCCCGATCACAATAAGGACGGGCGCCCCATAGAAGATGTTAAAATTTTTATCCTCCAAAATATCTAGAAAATGATGCGATGCTAGTCCGACAGACGATGTCCGGAGCATGTGTATTTTCGATTTAGTCGAAATCTGTTCAAGGAGGTCATGCTTGCGAATAATAGTAAAAGACCATCGCTGTTGGTTCATTGCGCTTGGTGCTTGTATCGCAGCGTCTATTAGCTTATTCAGTATCCCCTTATTGACAGCCTCTTCTGTAAAGCCTCGCACAGCACGACGCGAATAGATAGCTTCGAAGAGATCCATAGTGGGTCCTCCCGCATTGAGTTCAGAGAGGTTAACGTAATAAATGCCAATGGGTTGCTCTCGATCAATTCATTATTACTTGATAGCCAAAGCTCCAGAATTTTTTTTTGCTACACGATGGTGACCTAAGCAACGATTGTTGTGATCAGAGACGGGCTAGCAACACAGAATTGGCTGATACAAAATAAATACAATCATTCGTCGTCACTTAAAACTAGTGAACATGAAATTCTCAAATTTCATGTTCTTGTTATAGGCGAAATTAATTCCACCACCCTTTCAGAATAGTCAGAGCTGGTAGATATACGCAGCCGAGATGCCATGCTGCTTGGACAATTCAGCGACCGACACGCCGTTCTTACGCTCATTAGCCAGCATCTGACGGAACGCCACCAACTCATCACCGGTGCGACGAGTGCGCTTGCCTTGATTGGCGGAGGCCTTGGGTGCAGCGGCTTTCGCTCCTTTGGCCACCTTGGCAGGCTTCTTAGCGGCCTTGGCAACAGCCTTGGGTGCGACTTCCTTAGCGGCTTTCTTCACAGCCTTGGGAGCGGGGTGCTTAGCAGCCTTCATATCGGCTTTCACACTCTTCGCGGTCTTCTTAGCAGGCTCAGCAGCCTTTAGAGCGACAGCAGCAAGATTAGCTTCCGCTTTAGCTATCAATTGATTAGCAATAGCAGCGACTTTCTTCAGTTGATTCAGTTCACGAGCGGTAAGGGACATTTGATCCTCGTCTGTGGCTAGTTCAGAACAATTTCATTTCAGAACCAGATTGATTAGCGAGGGTTCCATAGAGCAATATATTTTTACTAGCAATGATTTTGATCCCGGATGAAGAGCTTTTAAGCTCGCCAGAGCTAATTTAATGAAATTCACCCCGGCGAATATCCTTCAACTTAAGTCATTAAGTCGCTTCTGCTCGAAAGCCTCGACCCTCTGTTTGGCTGTCAGCGCGGCAAGTAGGCAGGATATTTCCTTCTGCGTGCTGCCTCGAACCAAATGACCACAAGCACCTTGGTATATCCGCAATGGCGCTCTATCACCTGGACCGATACGCCCATGTTCTACTTGAGCCAATAGACGTTGGAGCCATCCTCCAATCGGAACGTCGCATAGGTCTATGCGCTCACGCCCGATGCTGTCTTTCAATAATCCCCCTTCCCCCGCTTCTGCCGCATGACTTGAAGTGGAAATCTAGCTTCCCTTCCTCATGGCAAAATTTGCGCTTTTGCCCGCAATTCCTCTAAATGAACGCCGCTCAATAACTGGCACATAGTCAGTCGCTCGCTCGTCCTGCCAGCGCGCAAAAATCGCAAGTCGCCTCACTTGAGATAACGGGCCCCATCCCCATAGCAATGGACGACACCAAACCCATATCGATATCGATGTCGATGTCGATGTCGATGTCGATGTCGATGTCGATGCCAAAGTAAAGACGCCGCGCAGCACAGCGCTCTTGCTCGAGGGAACTGCTTGAACGCGTGACCTTTTGGAAGATCCGCTTGTCAGCGAGCCGCGGATAAAAGTTCTATATAAAAATGCTACAGGATTTTCATAATTCCTAGCTCACTTTTAGTTCTTTTTCCGTTCTGTACAACAAGTTGGTAACAAAAAAAGCTGCCCTTTCGAGCAGCTTTCTTGTTGAT
>CANBVC010000328.1 GCA_947372795.1 Beijerinckiaceae bacterium | reverse complement strand
CGCTGGATGCGGTCCATCATCGGCGGGACGGCGCGTTCTTTTGATGACATTGCCGATGAAGAAAATCTTGCCGAGCGTTATGTCAGGCGTCTTGCTGTGCTGGCGTACCTTTCGCCAAAGATCATCCAGGCGATCGCCGATGGCGTTGCCCCCGCAGGCCTGACCGTGTCGCGGCTGACGATGGCCTTGCCCCATGCATGGTCCGATCAGGAAGCCATGCTTGGACTGAGCTGATTCCTATCCCAGCCTGAAGCTTAGAGCGTCCCTGAAGCCACCTCCTATTTTTGGCGACGCCATCCCGCTTATCGAAAGAATCGAACCGGTCTCTATTTGGGTCGAACCCGTCTCCCCAATCGCAATTCAGAAATTTAGGACATTTGAAATTGGCGACCGGAGACCGGGGCCCGAAGTGGCCCGCCCAAGTTGCGAATTCCAGTCTCCACGGGTCTCCCGGGTCAATATTTACGCTGAAAGCCCCCGGAAATACGGGGTTTTCTGAGGAGACTGGTGATTCCAGGGAATTACAAGAATGCGTGGCTGTCCTGGCAGGATTCGAACTTCTATATGCCCATGCAATTTTAGACCTTTGAATTGTCGACCTAAATGGCCGTCAAAGACGCAGTTTTGAAGACTGGAGATTCTAGCCTGTATTTTCAGGAAAATTACTCACGACGGATATCGGAGACTTCTCGAAAGCTGCGTTTTGGAGTTCGAATTTCATATGAAAACCCCGAAAATCCGGGACTTTATGGCTGGGGCGGGAGGATTCGAACCTCCGCATGGTGGAATCAAAATCCACTGCCTTACCGCTTGGCGACGCCCCAACGCGCGGCATGCGCCGCGCAGCCCTTTCAGGCGTGCGGACCATAATGCGGGGCTCTGCAGGCTGCAACCGCCTAGCAGCAGTTTTCCCGCTCAGAGCGGGAAAGGCTAACTTGGCTGCTGCCTCAGAAGACATGGCCTTGGCAAAAGGCGCCGCTTTCTCCGGCGCGCTCTCGGTGGCGCTGGCGTCTTTGAACCCAGTTCCTAGGCTTTCAGCAATCTCGTATCTATCGGAAGTTGTCGAATGCGTTTCCCAGTCGCCGCGAAAATGGCGTTGCACAGTGCAGGCGCGACTGGTGGGAGGGCGGGCTCGCCAAGGCCCGTGGGAGGGAAATTGCTGGTGATGAACTCGACGTCGACCCGCGGCGCCTGATCGATGCGCAGCGGCAGGACGCTGTCGAAGTTCGCCTGCGTCACGCGGCCTTTCTCAATCGTCACAGCCTGCCCAAGCGCCGCGCCAAGCCCATCCAGCGCAGCGCCTTGCGCCTGATGTTCCGCCCCGGCCGGATTAATGATCTGACTGCCGATGTCGCCCACGACCCACACGTGATCAATTTTGATGGCGCCGGTGTCTGATACCGTCGCCTGTACGACTTCCGCAAAGTAGCCCAGATGACTGAAGTAGAAAGCTACACCCTTGCCTGTGCCCCTGGGCAGCTGGCCGCGATCCTTCCACGCGGATATTTCGGCGACATGCAACAGAACGTTCCGCATTCGGCCAGTGTTGAAGTCTCTCTGCGGATCCGGCTTTGCAGGGTCGGTGGGCAGACTCCGCGCTTCGCCAAGCAAGGCGAGACTGAACTCCAACGGATCTCTGACAGCTGCATGTGCAAGTTCGTCCATGAAGGATTGGAAGACGAAACCAAGCGCGTTGGAGCGCGGCGCACGCATCGGCCCTGTGGGCACGCTGGATTCAATCACCGATTGGCCGAAGCGTAAGTGAGGCACGAGCTGCGCGGGGAACTCGGTCGCTGGCATCGTGGCAGACGAATTGGCGGGCTTTCCGCCTTTTCCGAAAGTGATGAAATGATCGGTGAACGCTACGAGCGCGCCTTTGTCGTCGAGGCCGGCTTTGAACTTATGGAAGCCGGCCGGCCGGTAGAAATCATGCTGCATGTCATCGCGGCGGTTCCACAGGAGTTTGACCGGCGCCCCGATTTTTCGGGAAATCCATGCGGCCTCAGCCATGAAATCGCTTTGCAACCGGCGCCCAAAGCCACCGCCGCCCCGCGTCACATGAACGATGACATCCTTTTCTTCAAGACCAAGCGTTTTGGCGACTAGTTTTTGGCCAGGACCGGGGTTTTGCGCAGGCGCCCACAGATCAATCTTGCCGTTGCTAAAATGCGCCGTGCAATTTTGCGGCTCGAGTACGAGATGGGAGAGGAAAGGATAGGAATAGGAGGCCTCGACGATTTTCGCAGCGCCTTTGAGGGCTGTGTCGGGATCGCCGTCATTTCGCAGCAAGGTCGAAGGCGCCCCCGAAAGCATCTTTTCCGCCTGCGCCGCATAACCCTCGCTACTATGCGTTGAGGAAGGACCTTCATCCCAGACGATCGCGAGCTTTTCACGCGCCTTATTGGCCGTCCACCAGCTTTTCGCAACAATGACCACGCCATCGACGATGCCTTCCGGATCTTTCGAGGGATTGGCCTCGGTGGCGTGAATTATAAAGGCGTCATGCACCCCGGGAAGCGCCTTGATCGCATCGATGTTGGCGCTTGAGACTTTGCCTCCAAACACCGGGCATTTCTCAAAGACAGCGTGAAGCATGCCTGGCACGGTGACATCAATGCCGAAGATGGGCTGCCCCGTGACGATCTTGGCGTTCTCAACGCCAGGAATGCGCTTCCCGATGATCTTGAAGGTCTTGGGATCTTTGAGCTTTACGCTAGCGAGATCCGGAACCTCCTGCTGCGCCGCCTTCGCCGCCAGCGCGCCATAGCTAAGCGAGCGACCACTTTTGCGATGTTGCACGACGCCTGCGTCCGTGTCGCATTCGTCCGCAGCGACGCTCCATTCTTGCGCAGCTGCAGCAATGAGCATTCGGCGTCCCGCTGCGCCCACACGCCGCAGCGGCATGTAATTCTCAGGCGTTGAATTGCTCCCCCCCGCATGTTGGCGTCCGAAGACGCCCTCGTTCAGCGGCGCCTGTTCGATTCGAACATCCTTCCACGCGACATCCAGCTCCTCGGCGATAATCATGGGGAGCATGGTTCGTATGCCCTGGCCGATCTCTGGATTTTTCGAGAGGATCGTGACGACGCCATCCGGGGCGATACGAACGAAGGCGGTGAGGGCGGACCCCTCTGTGGCCGCGCCATCGTTGGCGGCGCCGGCCACGTTTGGCAATATGGCGTGCAATGCAAGGCCGCCGCCAAAAGTGAGGCTGGCGCGCAGCAGAGCGCGGCGGGAGAAGTCAAGGTTGGCGTTTGTTTTGCCGAGGTCCGTAGCCATGACTATTTCCCCTCCGCGACATGTTTAATCCCTGCGCGGATGCGCGTGTAGCTGCAGCACCGGCAGACATTGCCGCTCATCGCCGCATCTATGTCCTGATCAGTGGGGCGGGGCTTGCTGGTGAGCAGCCCAGTCGCCGACATGATTTGTCCCGCCTGACAATAGCCGCATTGGGGCACGTCGAGCTCCATCCAGGCGGCTTGCAGCTTGGCGCCGATGGGATTCGCGGCGATACCCTCGATCGTCGCAATGGGAGCAGAGCCTATGGTGGAGATCGGTACTTGGCAGGAGCGCGTGGGCTGACCATCAACATGCACTGTGCAAGCGCCGCAGAAACCGCCGCCACAACCAAATTTGCTACCTTTAAGGTCGAGTTCGTCGCGCAACACCCACAAAAGCGGCATGTCAGGGTCAACATCGACAGTGCGCTTCGATCCGTTGACCTCTATTATATAGACCATCGATCAACCTCCCCAATTTACATTCAAATTGCCTCAACCGCGCGATGCAGGCAAGTCCGTGATGCCAGGCTATCTGCACTTCACCTCTGCTTTTGGAAATGCGACCGCAGTTGATACAGGGATAGCTTCCTCTCAGCCGACCTGAATAGGGTTCGAAAGCCGTTGACGAGCAAAGTTTCGCGATGCACATCATAGGCATAGGCGATGAGGGACTCGTATTCCTTGAAGTGAGTGTAATTATTTGAGATGAATTTTTCTAAAATGACGTCGTTGAAAGGATTGTATAAAAACACGAGGCATTTACCCCGAGGCAGAAGGAAATCGGCCGCATCCTCGCTCAGAAATGAAACGTTTCGGTCGCCAAAAATCAACTTATTGCGGTTGGCGATCTTCACGAGGCCATGGGAAAATTCAACGCCTGTTATCTTCCTGAATTTAAAGTGTTTCGCAGCATAAAAGCACGCTTTTCCCTTGCCAGCGCCAATGTCGATGAAGTGATCAAATGAACTTCGCGTTTTATGCGCTTCATTAAGTAAAAGTTTTAAGTTACGACAGGTTATGGGCTGATAGTATGTTGCATGCTTTAAGTTAACTTTGACCGTATTTTTTAATATCTCCCGATTGACTATCGTCTCAAGGCTCAGCCGATTCAGCTTCTCAAACAGATAATCGTCAATCCCCGCCCGATAGCCAGCTCGGTTGTTGAAAATCGCAAGATTGCCAATACTCAACCCTAAACCCCATCCCGATGAGCCGAATACGGGGAGCCTATGTCGCGCCTGAATTATGGGCAAGCTATTGCTGCACCGAGAAGGCCTCTGTTGCTCCTCGCAGCCGTCGCGGATACGCTGCGGCAAAATGATCGGCCAGTTGGAAACAATGAAATTTCTCTCACAAATCTTCCTCGCCTTCCTTACCTTCTGCTTCCCTTTGGCGATGGCCGTGGCGCAGGATAAGACCAAGCTACGTATGGGAGTGATCGAAAATTCCGCCCGAAGCATCTCCCATCTTGGGCTTAACATTGCGCTTAAGCGTGGCTTCATGGATCGGGAGAACATCGCGCTAGAAATCGTTCCGCTTCCCGGCGTCCAGTTTCAGATTGAAGCGCTTGACAAGGGTAGGGTGGACATAAGCCATACTGCGACGCCGTACCTTATTCAGGCTGTCATTGCTGGCTCAGACACGGTCGCGATCACCGGGGGGTTAGCCAACCCGGTATTTTCAGTCATCGCGAAGCCAGGCATCAAGACCTATGGAGATCTTAGGGGTAAGGTGGTCGGGCTTTCTCTGCCTGTCGACACGATCACGCTTGGGACCCTGAGGCTCTTCGCAAAAGCAGGAATCGCGCCCGACGCTTACGAGGCTCGTGTGCTCGTTGGTACGCCGCCTCGTGTCACCTGCCTTGTTGAGGTTGATTGTGCGGCCGTTCCCATTGGGCAGCCGGACGATCTTGTGCTCATGCGAAAGGGCTACGAGAAGATCGGAGACTCCCTTGAGGTCATCCCTTCGCTGCAATTCAACGTGCTTGCGGCGCGCCGCGCCTGGGCGCATGCAAACGAGGACGTCACGACAAGATATGTTCGCGCTATAGGTGACGCTTACCGGTTCATGAATGATCCTGCGAACCGGGCGGATGTGGTTGCGCTGATAGCGGAAGCAACCCGAGCGCCCATAGATATCGCAGCAGAAATATATGCATACTATTTTGAACCCTATCGAGGAATCATGCCGCGGCGGGGTGAGATAAATATGGAGGGAATGAGTTCAGTTGTTTCGCTCATGCACGAAGGTGGTGAGATTGCAGCGCCATTGCCGGACGCGTCACGTTTTGTGGATCTGACCTTTCTGGAAAAGGCCGGGCTTCAATAGGTCGGGATTTAAGCATGAAAGGTAAAGCGAATGAAAAGCGATAACTCTGAATTTCAGGTCGGGCGGTCTGGCCATGTATCCTGCCTGAATTTGCTGCTCGGTTTTATGACCGTGGGCATGATTGGGTTCGGCGGCATCGCGAATGCGTTGTTCCACGTGGTGGTAGAAAAGAAAAAATGGCTTACCGCTGAAGAGTATACGATGACGTTCGGTATGGCCCAGATTTTACCGGGTGCGGCTCCGATCAATACATCCATCATGATCGCGGATCGATTTCAGGGACTGGCGGGCGTCGTCTGCGCTATAGGCGGCCTCCTGTGCGTTCCTCTTATCAGCCTGATCATGCTGGCGCTTGTATATGATCATTTTTCGGATTTTCCGGATGTCCACAATGGAACTGTGGCTTCGGTAGCTGCAGCTGCAGGGCTGAGCCTTGGCACTGCTGTGAAAGCCTCTTTGCGCGTCCTTCACAATGTCCCGACGATCCTGATGGCGATTGCGTCCTTCGCAGCTATCGGCATTTTTCGCATACCTATGATACCTGCGATGCTTGCCTTGATGGCAGTCGGTTTGTCGATCAGCTATTTTGGGAGGAGTGAATGAATATCGCAGGTTTGCTTCTCCTCGCGATTTCCTTTGCAACTACCGCCATCGTATCTTTTGGCGGCATTCTTGTGATGGTACCCGAAATTCATCGGCAAGCTGTCGAAATATATGGTTGGGTCAACGACGCTGAATTTGCAAGTTCATTCGCAGTTTCACAGATGGCGCCCGGGCCAAACATCATGCTGATGAGCCTTATCGGCTGGCGCGCATTCGGAACTGTGGGGCTTCTTGTAGCGACGCTTGCCATTGTCGCGCCACCCGGCATTCTGGCGATCGTCATTGGACGTATGGAGGTTAAATTCGCCGCGTCAAAATATCTCAGGATGGTGCGCGAAACTTTACCGCCGATCGTGATTGGACTGATGATGGCGAGCGGTTTCATAACCGCCAAAATCGCCGTAGATGGGTTCGTTGGTATCGTCATCGCGGCCGGGGTGGCGATTGTCGTTGCGGTGACAAAGCAAAACCCGTTGATATCAATTCTTATTGCTATAGCCGTTGGCGTCGGCGCTGGGCGACTTGGCTATCTGACGTGACGGATAATTTAGGCAATTGGGCAGGGGACGAAGCTGAAATCTAAACAGTGGCTCGCCGGTTTGATGTTCGTGTCTATTTTTGCGACGCCAATTTTTTGGTGCTACTCTAACGGGCGTTGCGAATACTCCCGACTGCAAGCCTCAGATGGGTATCTTTGATGTCGCGCAGGACAACAACACTCAACGAACGGTAAGCGTCCTATCTGATGAGCAGGGAGACTACCAAATCGCTGGGTTGCCTACCGCTACATATAATATACAAACCAAGTCGGTCGGTTTGAAGGCGGATGCCCAACGTGGCGTGGCCATCGCGACCGACCAACACATTTCGTTTCATTTCAAGCTGGAGAATAGTGCTGTCGGATGGAGCGAGCTCGCAACTTATCAAGGGCGCAAACTGCTTCCAAAGACGCTGGAACA
>CANBVC010000327.1 GCA_947372795.1 Beijerinckiaceae bacterium | reverse complement strand
CGAATTCCGTGGTGGCTGACCAGCCAACCGCGCAGGTGGTGACGAGGACCGTGGCGACCGCAGCCATAAGCACATGCTTGCGGATCGAATGGCGGGCGTCGAACTGCGCTTTCGTCATTTTGCGGCTCCCGCTTCCTGGACGATCTTTAGCGCCGGGGTCGGCGAATTTGTCCCTGCAGGGACTGGATAGCGAAGGATCTTGCCAAGAACCTCGTCCTTCGGCCCAAAGGCCGTCACCTTTCCATCGTTCATCATCAAGATCAGATTGCAGGCTGCAAGCGCGCTGGGCCGATGCGCCACCACCACCGCAACGCCGCCCCGCTCCCGTACCTTGTGGATCGCCGCCGTCAGCGCTTCTTCGCCATCCGCATCAAGATTGGAATTGGGTTCGTCAAGCACCGTAAGAAATGGATCGCCATAGAGCGCGCGCGCCAAGGCTATGCGCTGCCGTTGCCCTACCGAGAGAACAAATCCCCCCTCGCCGAGCCTTGTGTCATAGCCGTCAGGAAACCGCAGAATGAGGTCATGCACGCCGGCCGCCTGCGCGGCCTTCAAAAGCCGTTCCGATGATGCATCGGTTGCGAAGCGGGCGATGTTCTCCGCCACCGTGCCAGGCAGCAGATCCACGTCTTGCGGCAAATAGCCAATATGATCTCCAAGCGCCACGCTGTCCCATTGGTCGAGGCTCGCCCCATCGAGGCGGATCTTGCCTCGCGTCGGTCGAGTGACCCCTACGAGCAAGCGTGCGAGGGATGATTTGCCAGAGGCGCTGGGGCCCACGACGCCAATAGCGCTCCCAGCTTCAAGGGTGAAGGAAATATCCTGCAACACCGGTCGGTCTGGTCCGGGCACTGCCCATATGGCGCTCTCGACTGAGACAGCATTACGCGGGGCGGGAAGGATTGTGCGATCCTGGCCCGTCGTGGCCGCCTCTAAAAGTGGTTTCAGCCTCGCCCAGCTCTGCCTAGCCGCCACGAAACCCTTCCAATGGGCGAGCGCGAGTTCCACGGGCGCCAGCGCACGTGATGTGAGGATGGAGCAAGCGATCATGACCCCACCCGAAGCCTCCTGATTGATTACCAGGTAAGCGCCAAGGGCCAGCACTGCGGATTGCAGCATCATACGCAAGACCTTCGACGCCGAACTGAAACTTCCGCCGACATCGGATGTAACCCGCTGGCTCTCGAGGTATTCAGCATTCGTCTGCTTCCACCGCATGCCAAGCCGATCCGTCATGCCCATGGATTGAACGGTCTCTGCGTTACGCCGCGCAGCTTCCAGAAGAGCATTGCGCCGACTGCTATGGAACGCACCAGCGCGCCCCGGCGCCCGCAACATCACATCCGTCGCCAGCGTGAAGCTGAGCAGAAGCAATCCGCCGCCCAGCGTCGCGAGCCCGAGCCACGGATGAAAGACGAAGCAGATCAGAAGATAGAAGGGCATCCAGGGTAGATCAAAAAGCGCGATGGGTCCGGCGCTGGATACAAAGTTGCGCACATGATCGAGATCGCGCAACGGCTGCAAGCTATCCGACTGACCCCGTGCGCTTGCTGGCATACGCACAATAAGCGCATGCACGCGATCATGCAGGACGTTGTCGAGATTGAGCCCGACCCGCGTCAGGATCCGTCCGCGCAGCGCGTCGAGGAAGCCTTGAAAGATGAATAGGAACGCAGCGATCGCGCAAAGACCCGCCAGTGTCGCCAGGTGGCGGCTAGGCAACACGCGATCGTATACCTCGAGCATGAAGAAGGAGCCGGTGAGGTATAGAGCATTGATCACGCTGCTCATGAGTATGAGCGTGATAATTGCTGCTTTAGAATCAGCGGAAATTTGAAGTGTAGCCTTTGTTCCCACTGAAACATCCCCCAATTGCAAAATTTGATTGAAAGGCCCTAGGAGTCCAAAACGGTGTTATCCGGTGGAGCGCATTTTTGTTGGAGGGCCTCGGTGCGGAATTTCGTCGCTGCGCCGAGGCCGTTGATGTCAGAGAATAAAATCCGAAGCGTGCAGAACAATTGTCCCCGCCAGCTTGATCTGGAAATCAACTGTCGTGTCGATTCCGAACCGTGCCGTGTTGATATTTCCGTCGATCACCGTGATAGCGGTGGCCCCCGAGCCTTCGTAGTGATAGCCGAGATGCCCCGCCGCCGGTCGCGTATTGCCGGTTTCAAGCGTGTTATCCCATACGAAAGCCTGATCCAGCCCTACCTGCGTATTCGCGTCAATCAAACTCAGATCGATCTTGTCGATCCCCACCTGGAAGTCAGTTATGAGGTCCGCGTTGGTCGAACTCGTTCCGGTTCCATTGCCCGCCTCCGCCGCCGATTTGAATACAAAGGTGTCGCTCCCGGCGCCGCCAGTCAAATTATCACGGCCCGTTCCACCGATAAGCGTATCGCTACCGTCGCCACCATTCAGCGTATCGTTCCCGGTGCCGCCGGTAACGATGTTGTCGAGCAGATTTCCCGTTCCGTTGAATGCGCCGGTCCCCGTATAAATGAGGTTCTCTAGGTTGCTTCCAAGCGCGTAAGACGCCAGCGTTGTTGAAACGGCATCTGTGCCTTGGTTGTAAGCCTCAGTCACAGTTATGCCTGTGTGGCTGACGATATACGTGTCATTGCCAAGCCCACCGGTTAGCACGTCAGCGCCAGCCGATCCCCCATTCAGGGTGTCATTGCCATCATTCCCAAAGAGCTTGTCTACGCCGCTCCCGCCGACGATGACATTGTCCAGAAGGTTTCCGTTTCCGGTGAAAGCGATGGCGCCAGTGTAGGTAAGATTCTCGACGTTTTCTTCGAGAGTATAGGAGGTGAGGGTCGTCGAGACAGTATCTGTGCCGTCATTCAGGGCCTCCGTCACAGTCATGCCTGAGTGGCTAATGATATAGGTGTCATTGCCGAGTCCCCCGACAAGCGTATCGGCGCCTGCTGAACCCCCGTCGAGTATGTTGTTGCCGGAACTTCCAATGACGACATTGGCGAGGGTGTTTCCCGTGCCATTGATATTATTACCGGTCAGCGTCAGGTTTTCGACGTTGGTGGTCAAGGTGTAGCTTATTGCAGCCATTACCGTGTCGACGCCACTGCTCCCAGCCACAGTTTCGTTCACCGTATCGGAGGTGCTGTACACCACATAGGTGTCGTCACCAGAGCCGCCTGCGAGGCTGTTGGTCCCCGAACCGCCGTCGAGGTAATCATTTCCCGCGCCGCCATTTAAGGTGTCGTTGCCTGCGCCGCCAAACAATCGGTCATCGCCTGCGCCGCCATTGATCACATCATTGCCGTTGAGGCCGAAGATGATGTCGCTGATCGTGCCGCCCTTGCCATCAGGCTTGTCGGCTCCGTTAAGTGTATTGTTGCCGCTATTTCCAGTTACCCCGCTGCCGACGATGAGGTTCCATGTGGGCGATATGACGCTCTCTGGCGTGCCACCAAGATCCGTGTAGTTCGCCGCAAGACGCATCAACACACCGGTCGAGGCTGTTGTACCGTAGGAAAGCAGATGCGTGCTGGCATTCTGCTGATTGGCTCCTGTTCCTAAACCGAGTTCATTCCAGGAGAGCCCATTGGCGCTTGTCTGCCAGCTGTATCCGCTGCTGGGGATTGTGACAGCACCGAGCGGATTCGATGGTATGATGTTGTTGGGATCGAAGATTGCGCTGGTCGGCGTCAGGGTCGCAACCTGTGTCGAGCCAATCAACCGATCGCCACCTGTGAAGTCAACCGAGCCAGTGGGCGGACGATTCACTAGGAGATCGACTGCATAGACCACTCCATTGAAGGAGACGTTATCGACCCCAATCAGAAGGTCCGTTCCATCGGAGGGGGCGCGAACGGTTCCATCAGCGTTGAGGCCGCCCTTGTCGGTGATCTTGTATGCTGTGATGATTCCGTCGGATGTTTTTGTATCATAGGAGATCACCTCTATACGGTAGTCTTTACGATCACCCGTGTAGACTGCTACATCTCGGGTACCGTCAGCTCCACCATCGCCAAGCACGAAGTCCTTGTAGGTTGCTGACTTCAAAAGTTCGGTGAAGTGCTTTTCGAAGCTGACCCTGCCGCCGCTGGCAAAATCTAGCAAGCCCCCTGAAAGAGCGCCGGTCGTCCGATGCGAGGCTCCATCTAACGTGGTGGTCGTGTCGTTGTAATAACCGCCTGAATAAGATCCGATCAGCGTATCGAGACGGATAGAGCCGCCGATAATTACGTCGTTGCCGCCACGGCCTTCCAGTGAGTCATTGCCAGATCCGCCGATCAGCCAGTTGTCCCCATTACTGACCGCAGCGGTAGCGTCGCCCGGGCTGTCGCCGACCAAGTGGTCGTTGTTCTTCGTGCCGATGACGCCTTCAAGTTGCGAGAGAACATTAATGGTCGTGATCGCCGCTGTTACATTTGGCGGCTGAGGAGTCAGGTCCGCTGGCAGAAGCCCCGCGAACTGCGCCGTCAGATCAATATCAACGCCGCTTGCGGAAGTCTGCTGACTGTAGTCAGCCAGATCGAAGCCTGTATCGACTACGCCATCTCCACCAATGAGGTCGTCGCCGCCACCGCCGTTACCTGCGATCTGGGAATCTCCGTCGCCAGGCCGAAGAATATCATCTCCACCATCGCCATATAGGAGGTCGATGCCTTTGCCACCATCTAGGATATCGGAGCCGTTGCCACCATATAGGATATCCTGCCCGCTACCCCCATTCATGTAGTCGTTACCATCACCACCATACATAAAGGGATCGGTATCATCGCCACCGTAGATGTAATCATCGCCAAGCCCGCCGTAGAGCTTGTCGATTCCCGCGCCGCCATAAAGATGATCGTTGCCCTCAGAGCCCGCAAGCTGATCGACGCCATTGATGCTTGAACCAGACGACCCTCCATAGAGCCAGTCATCACCGGCGCCTCCGTCCATCAGGTCAGGCATGTCCTCGCCGTACAGAATATCGTCGCCCGCGCCGCCGTAGAGATGGTCCAGGCCCGCGGAAGCGCCGCCGGAGGATGCAGATGTCGTCGGCGAGCCGCCATAGATGATGTCGTTTCC
>CANBVC010000326.1 GCA_947372795.1 Beijerinckiaceae bacterium | reverse complement strand
TTCCGTGGGCTTACTATGCGATCAATCTCAATGTTGCACAGGCTGCTGGATACACCGGTAAGGGCGTCACGGTCGCAGTGTTCGATACGGGATTGAACGTCACAAACACAAAGTTCGCCGGTAACATGGTCACGGGTTACAACATATTTGGTAACAATGGCGCAGGTGGCGTGGGTGTCACTACTGACAACGGCGGTACACATGGCACGTTCGTCAGCGGTATCATCGCAGCGAACCTGAACGTGACGACTACACGCAACATTGGCAATGTCTATGGCATCGCACGCGAAGCCAAGATCATGCCCATCCAGATCGCAGATACCACCGGTGCTTATATCTTCACTGACAAGCAGCTGGCGACGGGTATCAAGTATGCGACTGCCAATGGTGCGCGGATATTCAACAACAGCTGGAACCATAGTTTGACGCTGGCTGATCTCAGTGCTTGGTATGGGGCGACCAAGTATGTGGGGCTGATGACCAACAGCTGGTACAAGGAGGAGATCGCTGCTTGGCAGGCTGCTAACAAGGCAGGCATCCTCAATGTCTGGGCTGCTGGTAATTACAGCAAGGTAGATCCGGGATATTATGCCGCGCTGCCCAGCGTCGTGAGCGGATTGGCTAGCACATGGATCACAGTGGTAGCTACCGATCAGACTGGCAAGCTGTGGACCTCAAGCAATGCCTGCGGTATCGCTAAGTCATACTGCATGGCAGCACCGGGAGCTGACATCACCTCAGCGTATGGCGTTGATCAGACCGGTACTGGTTCGGGTACTAGCTTCGCAGCACCCATGGTGTCTGGCGCGGCAGCGCTGATGATGCAGAAGTGGCCCACGCTGTCGGCTAACCAGATCCAACAGATCCTGTTCAACACTGCTAACAAGTCCGGTGTATATGCTAACTCTGCGCTTTACGGACAAGGCATGTTGGATCTCACCAAGGCGTTCTCTCCCGTGGGTACGCTCACAGTGACAGCGAGCAATGGTACTAACGTTGCGCTCACAGGTTCATATGTAGCTGCTAGCGGTGCGTTTGGTACTACACTTCCTAAGATGATGGGCGGCATCACGGTGATCGGGCTCGATGATTACAAGCGTGATTATCAGATGAATGCCGGCTCAGCAGTTTTTGCCAAGACCACGCTGAATGCCTGGGGCGATCAACTGGCGCTGTTCGGCGGCGATGAGACTAGGACCAAGGACGGTACTATGATCTCAGGCAGTGCCAATGGCATGCGCAGCAGCTTTGCGATGACCAGCAACAAGGATGGTTATGGCGCGGCGTTTGGCTCGAACATCTCACCCAGCTTGGCATACGGCGCTTTTGCGAATGGCAGCGTCCGAGGCTCAGATCTCGTGTTGCTCAACAGCGTCGGCAACCCCTTCATGAACATGGCTCCCAACAGCGTGAGTGCTGCCGTCAGCTATGGTAACACCAAGGTTGGTGCGTTCACCAACACTGTACCCAGGGACGATGTGCTCCAGATGCAGCGCAGCGATGTGCCGCAGATGGCAGGTGGCATCATCGAGCACACCATGAAGTGGGAAGGTGGCTATGTGAGTGCGAGCCTGGGCATGGTGACTGAGAACAACAGTGTGCTCGGTACCACCAGCGGGGGTGCGCTTAGCATGGGCAAGGGCGCTAACACAGCGTTCACAGGCATCACAGCTGGCTTTGATTTGGACAACGGCTGGTCGGCCTTTGGTGGTGCCACCATTGGCTACAGCATGATCGAAGCCAGCCAGGGCAGCATGATTAGCAGCGTCAAGGGTTTGACCAGCGGTAATGCATTTGCAGGGCTCACAAAGGGTAGGATCTTCGGCGATACTGATCGGTTGGGATTGGTGATTGGCATGCCGATGCGAGTCAACAGCGGTACAGCGACACTGACCGCACCCACTAGCTTGAGCATAGACGGCAATGTTAACTCTGATACTCACAAGGTTGGGTTGGCATCAAACGCGGTCGAGTTCTCGACGCAAGCGTTCTACACCACCGACCTCAGCAACCAGCAGAGCTTAGGATTTGGTATTGGTGGGCGGTTCAATGCGCAGGATTTGGCGAACAACAGAACCGAAGTCATCGGGATGGCCCGTTATAAGCTGCGGTTCTAGAGATTTAGTTCTAATGACTACAACATGTTAAGATGCATGCGATGGAAAGAGCTCTATCACCGTTGTACAGCGTCGTTAGCTTCTGCGCCTATTCAGGTGCCAGTTGCATACCTAGTTTGAACGGCTTACCGAAGACAAAAGTGATGCCATCGTAGCAATGTGCATGCATGCATGCACATTGCACATTCATACTATGTCATATTTAATTACCCAGCATGCTTGCGCTTGTATGCTATCGCATTAAATAGCAAGTGCGCTCCATGCTCACCCAATAAATTGTTCCGTACAGCAGTAACAACCAAATCCCGTGCGTCATTTATTTTTTCTGCATCGTCCATTTCAAGTATCCAACGCAACATCCCCATTGTTTTATATTTTTTTACCTTAAAGCTACTCATCTTTTGTCTCCATACGAATGTATTTTAACACTATATTTTCACTCGTCTGAAGTTAAATTTACAAATTTAATTAGAGGAATCTTCAAATAGTTCTTCAGCTTCGCGCAGGGGAGTTAAGGGGGCGATCTTACTGCAATGGCAGGACACGGATCTACAGCAACGCCTAGCGCCAAATTGACGTCAATAGGAATGTGATAAGAGCCTCAGTTGATGCCGTTGCATAGTCAAAGGCAGTCGTCACTTCACCCGTGGAAAGTCGCCCATGGCAGCAAACTTGATCAAGCTGGCCGCCATCCTATGCAGCCGCTGGACCGACACTGACATGAGCCGCCGCTTCTCCTTGCCAGCTACCTCGTCGTCTTCGGGTAGGCAATGATAGTGAGGCCAGTAACCCAGCAGCCCACCAGTCTCCGACCAATCCTCCGTAGCACCCCGCCTAGCTCGCCATACCTTCAGAAGCTGCTCGACAGTACCAGGCCGCATCCTTTGGTCTGCATACAACTGTCGCCGAATGCCGCTGGGACTGGTTTGCTGCTCAGATTGCTTAGCTAAAGCGGCGTCGAGGGCCTGTGTGAACTGCTTGATAATGTCTTTCCTAGCCGTAGTCAG
>CANBVC010000325.1 GCA_947372795.1 Beijerinckiaceae bacterium | reverse complement strand
TCTCCACCATGGGCAGCAGCACCCGCAGGCGCACGGGCAGTTTCGCGGCCATGATCATCTGGGCCAGGGCCATGGCGGTGGCGGCGCCCGCCATGTCCTTCTTCATCAGAAGCATGGCGCTGGAGGGCTTGATGTCGAGGCCGCCGGTGTCGAAGCAGACGCCCTTGCCCACCAGGGTCACCTTGGGATGGGTCGGCTTGCCCCAGGTGATGTCGACCAGGCGCGGGGCCTGCGCGGCGGCCCGGCCCACCGCATGTATGAGTGGATAGTTCTGCTTGAGCAGCGCATCGCCGCGCACCGTTTTCGCTTTCGCGCCATGGCTTTTGGCCAGCGCCAGAGCGGCCGCCTCCAAAGCGTCCGGCCCCATGTCGTTGGTGGGCGTGTTGATGAGGTCGCGCGCCATGCAGATGGCCTCCGCCATCCGCTCGAGACGGGCGCGGTTGAGGCCTTTGGAGAGAGCGAGGCGCGGTTGATCGGCGGGGGCCTTGCGGTAACGGGTGAACCTGTAGGCCGAGAGCGCCCAGCCCAGGGCGGCGAATTCCTCGGCCTCCGCGTCCCCTGCGGCTGATTCGAATCGATAGGTTCCCTTGGGCAGCAAGGTCGCCAGCCTGCCCGGCGCGAACCGATCAGCCCCCGCTCCGTCATCCCGCACGAAAACGACGGCCGCAAGTGCGCCGCCCGGCCCCGGAAGGATCAGATGGCGCCCGGAGCGGGGCTCGAACCCCATGGCGTCTGCAAATGCGACCGCCTCAACCGGAAGCCGGGCGCGGGTGGTGGCCCAGTCGCCGGCGTCCACGAGCCAGATGGGCGTCGCCACAGCATTGGCGGGAGCAAAAGAAGCGGTCATGGGGGCACCTGATGGGGCGGTTCGGAACGACGACATTAACCATCCATTAGCGTTAACGCTTTATTGTTTCCAGAACCATCGACCGACTTATTTCAGAACTGCGTTCATTGAAGGACACCAGGCCCATGCTGAAAGGCCAATCCCGCCGGAGCGCCCGACCCGTCTGCCTTCATGCGATGACGCGCGGCTTCGTTCTTCTGGCGATGACCGCCCTTCCGCTCTGCCTGGCGGGCTGCAAGACGGTCAGCCTCGATGACATCACAGGCTCCATCTCTGAACCCGACACGACCCTGCCATCGGCGCCCGACGATGTGCGCCGCTACACGCAGGCCTGGGAGAAACGTTACGACGCCAGACCAAATGACCGCACGGCCGCCCTCGCCTATGCGCGGGGCCTGCGCGCCCTCGGCCAATATGAGCAGGCGGTCGCGGTAGCCCAGAAAATCGCGCTCAAAAATCCTGAAGATCTCGAAATTCTGGGCGCTTACGGCAAGGCGCTCGCGGATGCCGGGCGCCTTGCCGAAGCCTCGGAGGTGCTCAAGCAGGCCCATACGCCCGACCGGCCCAATTGGTCGATCCTGTCGGCGCAGGGCTCTGTCGCCGACCAGATGGGGGACCCAAGGTCAGCCCAGGGCTATTATCGCGAGGCCCTCAAGATCAATCCGGGCGAACCTTCCGTCCTGTCCAACCTCGGCCTTTCCCTCGCCTTGTCAAAACAACTGGACGAGGCCGAGACCGTGATGAGGCAAGCGAGCGCCCATCCAAAAGCCGATGCGCGCATCCGGCAAAATCTGGCGCTGGTTCTGGCGCTGCAAGGCAAGTTCACCGAGGCTGAAACCATCTCGGCGCGGGATGTATCCCCCGAACAGGCGGCGGCCAATGTGGAGACCATACGCCAGATGATCTCCCAATCGAACACCTGGCGGGATATTCAGAAGACCGCAGCGCCGCAAAAGTCCACGCGGCAAGCCATGGATCCCGCAACCGCCTGGACACAAGCGGCGGCCAGAGCGGCGAATCCAAGGTAGAGGGCCGCAGCTGCCGTAAGGCTGACCAGCGCGCTATCTTCCCGACCCCATGGCCTGAAGGATCGCAGGTGTGAGAAGCACCGCGAAAATGCAGGGCAAAAAGAAAATCATCATGGGAACGGTGAGCTTGGGCGGCAAGCTCGCCGCTTTCTTTTCGGCTTCCAGCAATCTGCGCGCCCGGGTTTCCTGCGACACGGTTCGCAAAGCCGCAGCCAGGGGTGTGCCGACCCGCTCCGCCTGAACCAGCACCATCACGATCTCGCGCACCGAATCAATGTTGATCCGCTCGCCAAAGTTTTCATAGGCCTGCTGCCGATCAGGCAGATAGGACAGTTCAGCCATGGTGAGCGTCATCTCCTCAGCCAGTTCAATAGACTGCTGGCCGATTTCATGGCCCACGCGCTGAAAAGAGGCCTCGATGGATATGCCCGCTTCCACGCAGATCAAAAGCAGATCAAGCGCGTCCGGAAAGGCGCGGCGGATCGCGTCCTTTCGCTTTTCAATCACGTTGTTCAGAAAAATTTCCGGCGCCTTGAGACCCAGATAGACGGCGCAGACCACGATGCCCGTCCCCACCATCGGGGTGACATCGACGAGCTTCAACACGAACACATAAACGATCGCTGAAATCGCGAACAATGGCGGCGTGACAAGGCGAAAGAACAGAAGTCCGATCTCGGCCTGCTGCCCGCGAAAGCCGGCGCGGGCGAGGGTAAGCTTCGAGTCGCCCACGGACAGCCATTTCGCGAGGTTCAATTTATCGACGATCTGCTTCATGAATGGCTTGGGCGCTGGCCGAAGATTGCTGTTCCTGGGTTGTGTCCCCATCTCCTCACGGGCGCGGCCGCGCAGGCGCTCACGCTCGAGAGCAACCGCCTTCATGCGCGGTTCCAGGGCGTCGCCGGAGATCAGCGGAATCGCAGCCGTAAGCACCGCAGCTATGGTTCCAACCACGATAATGAGCTGGATCACGAACTTGGGATTACTCGCCGCATTTATAATCGTTTGAAGCATGGCGAAACCTCAAGGTTTGAAATTGACCATCTGTCGCATGAATAGAGCGCCCATCGACATCCAGATGGCTACGGCGCTTATGACGGTCTGACCGGTATCCGTGGTCCAGAGCGGCTCCAGATAGGCAGGGCTCGAAAGATAGATCATTCCGCCAATCATGACGGGCATGCTGCCGATGATCCAGGCCGAGGATCGGGCTTCGCTGGACAGCGCCTTCACTTTCAATTCCATGGTGATGCGGTCACGCAAAACCTGGGACAGATTGCCAAGCGCCTCGGTCAGATTGCCGCCCGCCTTTTGCTGGATGTTGACGACGATGGCGAAAAAGCTCGTCTCAGGAAG
>CANBVC010000324.1 GCA_947372795.1 Beijerinckiaceae bacterium | reverse complement strand
TGATGCTGTTCCAGCGTGTTCTTGTGCAGCCAACGCTGCTTGACCCCGCGCATGGTCTCATCGAACAGGGGCGAGGCCATGGCCTCCCTCCGATTGGCGAAGGGCGAGGCGGCGCTGCCGCTCACATAGAGATCGAACGAGGCCTCGTCATCGGCGTCCACCCGCGCGCGGGTGGCGAGCAGGGCTTTGAGATCGGCGATCACGATGGGATCGACGATCACGGCGCCCGCCGCCGCCATATCAGCCACAGCCGCATCGAAACCCTCCGTCACCCGGTCGAAATCGGGGTCGGATGTGTCGGTGTGGAAACCCATGGGCTCGCGCAGCACGCCAATGCGCGCGCCCTTGAGAGCGTCCTTGTCGAGCAAGCCGGAGAAGCTCTGCTCCGCCTTGCCGTGGCCCAGCGCAGTCACCGGATCCTGCGGATCATAGCCCACCATGCATTCCAGCACCCGGGCGAGATCCTCCACCGTGCGCGCCATGGGACCAAGGGAGCCGATGATGGTCGGCCAGCCCGCATAGACGCCGCCCCGGCTCACAAGGCCCGCCGTGGGGCGCATGCCCGCAACCCCGTTCCAGATGGCGGGACGGCGGATGGAGGCGAAACCCTCCTGCCCGATGGCCACCGCGCAGAAATTCGCCGACACCGCCGCGCCCGACCCGCCCGATGATCCGCCCGCCGTGCGCTCGAGATCATAGACATTGCGGGTGGATCCAAAGAGCGACCCATGGGTGTCGCCTGCGCCCAGTTCCCCAAGGGTGGCCTTGCCGATGAAGATGGCGCCAGCCGCCTTCAGCTTTGCGGCGGCGAAACAGTCGCGGTCGGGATAATGGTCTCTGAACATCACCGAGCCCATGGTGGTTGGCATGTCCTTCACGTCAGCCTGATCCTTCATGATGAGGGGGATGCCGTGCAGCGGCCCCATCAGTCCGCCCATGGTCAAGGCGGCATCCATCGCATCCGCCTCATCGAGCGCGCGGGGATTGATGGAGATCACCGCATTGATGGCGGGGCCAGCCTTGTCATAGGCTTTGATGCGCTCGAAATAGGTCTCGACCAGCCGCCGCGCGGTCAGGCGCCCGTCAAGATAGGCGGCGTGAATGTCGGCGATGGTCGCCTCGACGACTTGAAAATTGGCCTGCGCGTCCATCAGCCACTCCTTGGGGGTGCTTGGGGTCTGGTCCCTGTTTAGCAGGAGCTATGCCAGCACCGGCAGCCCAGAGGAAGGCGCAAAGGCGTCTGGATGGGTCCCCATTTTGCGCAACATATCATCGGGGCGCCCAATCCTGAGGTTACGCCCCATAACTTCGAGCCATCAGAGCCAGCCTTGTTGCGCCCGGGCGCCCATCAGGTTATGTGACTGGCTCTGGCGCTTATGGCGTCGGTGCGGCCCTGCGGGGCCCTGAGTCGGGGTATGGCGCAGTCTGGTAGCGCATCTGCTTTGGGAGCAGAGGGTCGCAGGTTCGAATCCTGCTGCCCCGACCAATATCAAACTGCCGAAATATTTCAAATATTCGAATGGAGCTTACACGACTGGCTGCGTTCGGCGCAGGCGTGGGGATTTTTGATTAATTCGGGAAGGCCAGCTCGGAAGTCCATGTTGTTTTAGCCTCAGGACCCGCTGGCCTGCGTTTTCAACATCAGCTATGCTTTATTTTCTGTCGGAGGTTATTATGTCCGTCCAGATAGAGGCGCTCAAATCGCGGTCCCCAGCCCGGATCCCAGTCGCTTTGATGCCCCCACAAGGCGCCGATCATCACGCTATTACTAGGACGACGTTCGAACCATCCGCCGTTGGCCCGGCCGCTTCGGTCAGCTTCGAGCCCCAACCGTGACGAAGGGTGACACGCCCGATGCCTGGATTTCTCGGACGCCCCTGCCTGCACTTCCTGTTGTTACGCTTCATCGCCAAACGTTAGACAGACATATCAGTGTCAATCATCCGGAAATGCTCGGCAAAGTGGAGTTGGTTTTGGCGACGCTTGAAAAGCCGACTATCATCGTGTCCGGGAACCCAGGGACCAACAATATTGTTTTTGTGAATCATGAAGAAACGAAAGCGAATGGCAGCCCACTGGTGGTTGTGGTCAACCAGCCCGAAGCCATTGTTTGTACAGCCTTGTACCATCGCGGATTTCGTACTGTAGCCGAGGAGCGTGTCATATGGAGGCCCTGAAGAAAGTTGATCTACAGAGCGTCAGTGCGGACTATGATCGCCAAGCTGACGTGATGTATCTGAGATTCGGCGACGAGCAACCCGGCTTCGGTGACGATGGCGACGATGATATCATTCTCAGGTTCGCAGACGCCGATGGGGCGCCAACGGGAGCCACGATCATCGGTTATGCCGAATTAGGTTGGCCAGATCGAAAAGACCGGCTGTCCGAAATAGTGTCCCGTCATTTGGGAGTTCGTCCCTCGGAAGTGTCCAAGGCCTTGGCCACAGTTCATTTGTGATGGACCAATTGAAGATCAGTTGTGGCGCGCGCTGAACCCATGCCGCGGTTGCTCGCGCATAAAAGCATGCCCCCTACTTCCCGAACAACCCATGCACCACCCGGTCCCCCGGCTTCAGCCCGATCTTCGCGGCGACGCCTGCGTTCACCTCCAGCACGGCGAAAGCGGGGGGGCCGGAAGAGATGGTGCGCTCGGACAGGGGCTCCGTATTGGCGGCCACGCTGGTGACCGTTCCGTTGCGGCTGATGAAGATCATGTCGAGGGGGATATAGGTGTTCTTCATCCACATGAGCACGGGCTGTTCGGTCTTGAAGTCGAACAGCATCCCACGGTCGGCAGGCATGAAGCGGCGGAACATGAGGCCGCGCGCCCGCTCTTCATCCGTGCGCATCACCTCGATGGCGAAGCTGTGACGGCCGCTGGCGGTCACGATCTCGAGAGGCTCAGTGGTGGTGGGCTGGGCCTGGGGCGCTGATTGGGCGCGGGCCGGGCCGTTGAGGGCCACAGCGCCAGCGAGGGCCAGCGCAAGGCCAAGGACAAATACGAGTGTTCTTGAAAAGCGCATGCTGAAACCTCGCCGCAGGAAGAGGCGCAACCATGCCTCTTCGCGGGGGCCGGAGCAAGCTGCGGCTCCACGGCAAGATGCCCTCAGTGCGAGGAGGGCATCGTCGTTTCGAGCGGACGAACCTCGGCCGCCATCAGTCCCTTGGAGCC
>CANBVC010000323.1 GCA_947372795.1 Beijerinckiaceae bacterium | reverse complement strand
GGCACGCCGCAGCTCGCCTACGAGGGCAACCCAAATGTGCGGTTCGATCCACTGAAATTCAATTGGATCGGCTCGCTCTCCTCCTACGCCAACGACGCCTATCTGATGCTCGTCAACGACCAGCATCCCGCGAAGATCGTCAGCGATCTGCGCAAGGATGAAATCGAGCTACGGCTTGGCGGCGATATGCCGGGCTCCACCAATCTCACCTTTGCGGTGCTTGCGCGCGATCTATTCAAATTGAATGTAAAGCTCGTGCGCGGCTATCCCGGCGCAGCCCCCATGTTCATCGCCATGCAGAGCGGTGAACTCGATGGGCAGATGATAGGTCTGGGTTCGGTGCGCGGCGCGCAGCCCGCCTTGTGGAATGGCAAAAAGGTTCGGCCTCTCCTGCAATTTGGTCGAACTTCGCGCCTAGCCGAACTGAGTGATGTTCCAACCGGACGCGAGCTCCTGACCGATGCTGCCGACCTTGCCCTGCTGGAATTCGCCGAGCTTTCCTTCTTCATCGCCCTGCCCTTTTTGGCGCCACCCAATGTGCCGCCCGATCGCGTCGCCGCGCTTCAAAAGGCCTTCATGGACATGACAAGAGACAAGGCCTTTCTGGAAGACGCCGCACGCGCCAATTTCGAACTGAGCCCGATCGACGGCCCGGCCGTGCGCGCGATCATCGAAAAGATGAGCAAGACGCCGCCAGAGATCGTGCGCCGCTATGTTGACATCGTGCGCAAGGGCAGCGAGTAGGCTGATACAAACGGTATTCCAAGGGGGATAATGAAATGGCCTATACAAGCTGGAGGGGCGTCGTCGGCTGCGTCAAGCCCACGCTGCGACCGGGCGGCATTGAAGAGCTGATCCGCATCCTGCCCGATGGCGTTTGCCTGCTTCCCCTGTTCCTCGACATACGCAAAGGCACCGTCGACGAATTCAAGCGCGCTGTAGACCCCTACGAGCCCATGCTGGATCGGCTCGCTGAGGCCAAGGTCGATCTTTTGCATCCCGAAGGCGCCCCACCTTTCATGCTGCTTGGCTACAAGGGCGAATGCGAGGTGATCGCGCGCTGGGAAGATAAATACAACATCCCGGTCTTCACCTCTGGCAGCAATCATGTGCGCGCCATGCGCGCGCTCGGCGTCAAGAGCTTCGTCGGCGCGACCTATTTCAACGGCCCCATCAACGACGTCTTCGCGAAATATTTTATTGAGGCGGGGTTTGACGTGCTCGGCATGGAAGGCCTCGACGTGCCCTTCGAGGATGTGGGCCAGCTTTCACCCTATGAGGTTTACGCCCATGTAAAACGCGCCTTCCTGCGCCAACCCAAGGCAGACGCAATCTATCTTCTGGGCTCGGGCTGGCGCGTGATGGAGATGATCGAGGAGCTCGAGCAGGATTGCGGCGTGCCGGTGATCCACCCGATCCCCGCGCGCGCATGGGAGATCCAGCGACGCCTCTCCATCCGCAAACGCGTGACAGGCTACGGCCAGTTGCTTGAGCATATGCCGGTAGACTGATTGATGACCAACCTTCCGATAGCCGTCACAATCGGCGACCCCAATGGCATCGGGCCGGAGATCGCCGTCAAGGCTGCGGTCGCTTTTGCGGCAACTGGGCCGCGCATCGTGCTGGTCGGCGACAAGTTCATCATCGAACATTACGCGCGCCGCCACGCGCCCGACATTGCACTCCATGATGTGCGCGAGGGTGGCGTGACAGGGCGCTGCATCGAATATTTGCCCATCGACGCCATGACGCCCGATGCTTTCGCGCCCGGGCGCGTCGAGGCTGTAGCGGGCGCGGCAATGGTCGCCTATGCGGCGGCGGCTGTGGACTTTGCGCGGGCGGGAAAGGCCCATGCGGTAGTGGGCTGTCCACACAACGAAACAGCGGTGAACCGCGCCGGCATTCCCTTCACCGGCTATCCGGGCCTTCTCGCGCGCCTAACCAATGTGCCCGAAGAAAGCGTCTTCATGATGCTGGTGGGTGGGGGCCTTCGCATTCTGCACATCACCCTGCATGAGCGAACGGCCGACGCCATCGCGCGCATCACGCCGGAACTGGTGGTGGCGGGCGTCCACGCCTGCGCCAAAGCGCTGGCGACGCTTGGCGTGGCGAACCCGCGCATTGGAGTGTTCGGCATCAATCCCCATGCGGGCGAAGGCGGCCTCTTTGGCGATGATGATGATCGCATCAATGTCCCGGCTGTGGCGCGTCTGCGCGCTCAGGGACTCGATGTCGTCGGCCCCGTCGGCGCCGATGTGATGCTGGGCGACAAGAGCTGCGACGCCTATATCGCCATGATCCACGATCAGGGACATATCCCCGTAAAACTTATGGCAGGCCGCCACGCATCGGCGCTGTCCATCGGCTCAGACGTGCTGTTTTCAAGCACTGGCCACGGCAGCGCCTTCGACATCGCGGGTCAAGGCATAGCAGACCCCGAAGGCGTTATTCGCACGGTGCGGTTGCTGGCGGGCCATAGCTGACGCGGGCGCGTTCAGCCATGCGCACGCATCAAAACTTCCATCCGGCCAATTCCCGAAAAGTCCGCCACCACTCGATCACCAACCTTCACCGGGGCGAAGCCGACGGGCGTGCCCACCATGATCACGTCGCCGGGCAGCAATGTATAAAACCGTGAGGCATGAGCGATGATCTCGCGCATGTTAAAGGCGAGGTCCCGCGTGTTCGAACGCTGAACGACCTCGCCATTCACTTCGAGCAAAGTGTCCAGGTTGTCTGGATCGCTTAGTTCGTCCTGCGTCACGATCCATGGGCCAAGCAGCGCATAGGTGTCGATGGACTTGCGCGAGCTAGGGCTTTCCTTGCCGCGCAGGGTCATGTCGAGACCGATGCAGTAGCCGAACACATGATTCATCGCGTCAGCCTGCGAAATATCCGTTCCCGGCTTGCCGATGATGATGGAAAGCTCCGCCTCGGGATCGCTGCGCCTGTCGGGAAAACGAAGCGCCACGCCATCTGACGGCCCGGCGATGGCGCTTGGCGCCTTGATGAACATCTGAATGGGATCGCC
>CANBVC010000322.1 GCA_947372795.1 Beijerinckiaceae bacterium | reverse complement strand
CCTATGACGATTTAGCAAACCGTTGCCTTCAGCCTCTCGGCCACATCTCCGCTGGTCCACCTCGCGCTATGTACAGAGTGGACGCGGTCTCTATGCCTCAGCGGGCGCTGGTTGGCAAGGCTGAGGTTTTAAATCCATGGGGATGGCTGGACAGAAATCCAGCCGGAACCTGGCGCGGCCTCAGTTCGGGCTGTTGCAGAGACAAAGGCCTCGATCCGGGCGAGTGTCGGCTCGTCCATCAGCAGGGGGGCGTGGCCTTGGCCGGGGACGGTCATGCTTTGGAAATTCGGGTGGCGATGGGCCATCTCGGCGAGGGTTTCTTCCGACAACAGGTCCGAGTTCTCCCCCCGTATCGCCAGAACCGGCACGGGCGCCAGCGCATCGAACTGGGCCCAGAGGGCGGGAATCGGCTTTTCAAGGTCCATCTGGCCGAAGGCGAGCATGATGGCGGGGTCGTAGCGCGTCCTGAAGCCGTCTGCAGTCTCTTCGAAGGTGAGCCGCGCATAGGCGTCCCAATCCGTCTCGCTGAGGGCGGTGAATTGGGCGCCCATGACGCCCTTGGCGATGTCGACAGCCTCGGGCCATGAGGTCGGCGTCGGCAGTTTGCCGACATAGGACTGGATGCGCCGCAGTCCGTCTTTTTCGAGAACAGGGCCGATGTCGTTCAGCACGACGCCCCGCAACAATTGCGGGCGAGTGCCGGTCAGCAGCATCGTGTGGAGCCCGCCGCGGGAGGTGCCAACGAAGATTGCGGCCTCTATGCCTGCGGCCTCGAGAACGGTCAGGATGTCGATGTTTTCGACGAATAATTCGTAATGCTTCCAGTCAGGATCCCGGTCCGACAGGCCTCGCCCCCGGTAATCCAGGGCCACGACCCGGCGGGTGGCGGATAGCCGCGCCGCCAGCACATCGAAATCGCCCGCTGTGCGGGAGAGGCCGGGCAGGCACACGACGGGCAGGGTGGAACTGGGGGAGGGGCCTTGCGCTCCCCAGTCGCGCATATGCAGCCGCAGGCCATCCTTGGCTGTAAAGAAACGGCTGATCGGCATAGACGTGGTCATGGCGCGTCCCTCATTCACGGCAAGTCTAGCCGAGGCCGGCTGCGGGGCAAAGGTCAGCGTGAGGCGCTGCGCAATGTGCTCTCGATCTCAAGGGTGGCGCTTTCGCCAAGCCGCAGGCGATAGATCTCGAGGTTCTCGGCCACGCGTTGCACGTAATTGCGGGTTTCTGTGAAGGGGATGCGCTCCACCCAGTCGACGGGGTCCACCTTGGGATCGCGCGGGTCGCCGAAGGTGGCTATCCATTCCTTCACGCGCCTTCCGCCGGCGTTATAGGCCGCGAAGGTGAGGATGAGGGAGCCGGGCTGCTCCTCCATCAGTTCGCCCAGATGCGCAGCGCCTAGCTGGGCGTTGAAGCTGGGCTCGCTCAGCAGTTTGCGCTCGTCGAAGGTGGCTCCGGCGCGCTGTGCGGTCCGGCGCGCGGTGGAGGGCAGCATCTGCATCAGGCCTTTTGCGCCCGCGCCGGACTGGGCCTTTGGGTCAAACGAGCTTTCCTGCCGGGCGATGGAGTAGACGAGAGCAGGGCTCGCCGAACGGGGCAGGGGGTCATAGGCTGGAACGCCGAAGGTTGGAAAGGCCGTCTCATCGAGCAGAAAGCCGCGCTGGCCGCCAAGCTTGCCCACCATCAGGGTCATACGGGCGTCGCGCGCGCTGGCGGCGACGGCGCCGAGCGCGCCGAGCTGGGATTCGTCCTCCAGCGTTCGCGCGCTTTCGAGCGCCAGCGGAGTCGCCAGGTCTTTTTGTTCGAGCGCGCCGAGCAATTCGACGACGCGAATAGCCATGGCCCGGTCATCGCCTCTGGCGATGTTTGCGGGCTGGCGCATCGCAAGCTTGCCCCGGCCAAGGCGCGCAAGGGCCAGCTGGCCATAATAGGCGATGGGCTGGCCTGCGGCCTTTTCATAGAAGCGGCGAGCATCGGTCTGTTTTCCCAAGGCTTCCGCCGCTCGCCCCTGCCAATAGGCGGTGCGGGCTATGGAGATAGGGGTCTCAGCCAGGCGGCTGGCGTTCTCGAAGGCGGTGGCGGCGCTTGCCGCGTCAGAAACAAAGCGTAGCGCGATCCAGCCAGCATGGAATTCAGCGTCGATGCGCTGGTCTTTCGCCTGCGCGCTGTGTTCTGCGCTGATGCGATAGGCGGTCCTGGCGTCGCCTGAATCAAGCAGCTTGCGGACAAGCGCGCGCCGCTCGGTCCACCAATCATCGGGGCTGATGAGCAGGGCGGGATCGCGAGGCGCCTCCAGCATAGCCTTGGCGGCTTCGTCGATCTTGCCATCGCGGCGCAGTTTTTGGATTTGCGCAAATTGCAGCGTCGGGTCCTTGCGCAGTTCCGGCGTGAGGGCGGCGAGGTTCTTCTCGTTGATGGTCTCGCGCGCCTTGGCGAGAGCCACCATATCAGCGCCGGCCAAAGCCGCCGCCCTTTGGGAGATGGCGTTATTGTCCCTGTAGAAGAAGCGGTCAGAACGGGCCTTGTGATCGGCGCGTGAGAGGGCGTCGGGGAAATCCTTGCGCAGGTTGTTTTCAAGGGCGGTCGAGAGTTCGGCCTCGCGCCAGATTTCGCGCGCCAGACCATTAGCGCGGGCGCCGTCGTCGGTTGATTGCAGCGCCCGCGCCCGCGCCCATTTGCCAAGGACGGTCTGTGGGCTACGCGTCTTGAACCAGGCGATGACCTCTGACGCCGGACGCTTGTCGGAAAAGATCGCCTCCTCGGCGCGGCGGCGCAATTGCGCGGCGGTCGGCCAGTCCGGTTGATCGGCGAGGAAGCTCTTGATCCGCTCAAGGCCCGTTTCCCGCGGCATCAGGCGCAGCGCAGCCCATTCCGCTGCGGTGCGGGCGAGGGGGTTTGTTGTCGTGCGGGCGGCTGTGTCGCCAGCGCGCAGGTCTCCAGCCCTATAGGCCGTGATTGCTTCCCGCAGGCCAGTTATGTCCACAAGGATCGGCGGCGCCTCGGCGCGGATGGGGTCGCCATCATTGGCGATAGGGGCGGCTTCGTGGGCATAGGCCAGCACGGGCC
>CANBVC010000321.1 GCA_947372795.1 Beijerinckiaceae bacterium | reverse complement strand
GCTTTCCAACTCTGACGCTTTTAGACAATCTGCGAACCTTCGCCTTGATTGCAGCCTGGCCCATGTCCTGGCGCAGCATGACTTCGCGTTTTTCCGGTAGTCCGCCGCAGCACTTCGAACGTAAGCCTCCATATCGGCTCACCCGGAGTGTGTCTTGCGGTACCATAGGTCCCCCTTTCGCTATCTCTTCCCCTTCGGCTTCGCGCTGTTCGGCGCAAGTGCTGAAGCGCGGTCTGAGCCTTTGCAGCTTGAGAAATTCTTCAGCGGATCGCTGGTGGCGGAAGGGCGGTTCCGTAATAGCTGGACCGGCTCGGAGCGCGGCCTCGTGGTGCAGATGAAGGGAACCTTCGATGGACAGGTTTTGCGTCTGCGGGAGGATTTTGTCTATTCGGACGGTGAGAAAGACCGCAAGACATGGGTCTTCACCAAGACGGGGGCCGGGACCTGGTCCGGCATGCGCGAAGATGTGAAGGCGCCCGCCGAAGTCATCACGACCGACGATGGGGCCCTGCAATTTGGCTACGTGGCGCGGATCGGCGGCTACGATCTGTCATTCAGGGATCGGCTTGAGCAGGTCGACGCGAGGACGGTGCGCAACACCGCCTCGGTCTATGTTTTCGGCTTTATCAAGATCGGCGAGGTTGATCTGGTGATGCGCAGGAAACAGGGCGCCGCCGCTCGATAAGCTATAGCCAGTACCCAAAGCCCATGCCGCTACCGGTGCCTGCCATCGAGCGCATGAGCGGCTGATAGTCGAGCAGGGTGAAGGATAGGCCCGCGTGCTGCATGGCGGCTCTGACGGGGACCCAGTTTTTCAGCTCGGAATTGCCCGAGTGGAACTGGCTCTCGGGGAGGGCGAAGAGATCCGTCGAATCCTCCTGCTGGAAGGCGGCCAGGAAGCGCTGGTCGAAAGGTTCGTCCACGACGAAATGGGTCATGCCTCCTGAGCCCAGAATCGCCACGCGCAGATCCTTGTTCCAGTTCTCGACAGCTTGCGCGATCGCTGTTCCCAAGGCGTGGCAACGGGCGATGCGCGGCTGGTTCGGCGGGTAGAATGTGTTGATGAAGACCGGCACGGTCGGCGCCGCCTCTTCCATGATGCGCTGGTAATAATAGCCGAAGGCGTGGGGCAGGCCGGTGAGGCGCGACTGGCTGCGCTCGGGTAAGACTTTCGACGTCGCCAGATCGAAGCCCTGTCCCATCAGCTCATCGATCAGATGCAGCGCCAGTTCGGGGCAGCCGGGATAGGTGCGCGTGACCTCTGGGTGGTGGTTGGGCTCCGCCAGGGCGACGCCGGGGCCAAGGCGCTGCTTTTGCTCCTCGGTGAAGGGCACATTGTCCATGTCTGCGCCGTAATAGACCATGAAGGCTGGCTGATTCTCGTCGCCCATAATCTCCATCTGATCGTTGCCGATCATGATGGTCACGTCGGGTCGCACTTCCCCATAAGCGCGGCGCATTTCTGCAATGGCTTTCTGGCAGGCGTCAAACCTACGCTCGCGCACGTCCAGCGCAAGTTGCGGCTCCAGATTTTCAGAAGCGCGCGCTTCAATCAGCGCATCAAATCCGTAGGTCTTGCCCCGATAGAACAGGGCGGGGTTGCGCCTGTCCGCTTCGATGCGGCCCGTCCACAATTCGGGGGGCGTAACGAGCAGGGGGCCATGGGAGCTCACCATACCCAGAACGATCTTCGCCATATCTCACTCCCGCGCGCGGCTCATGAGGCGCGCTTCTTTTCCGTCGTCACAAGATAAATCGAGGCCGCTACGATAATCGCCATCCCGGCAAAACTCCAGACGCCCGGAATCTCGCCAAACAGCACAAAACCAAGCAGTGCGGCGTAAACGATGCGCGAATAGTCCAGCGGCGCGAGCGCGCTGGCGTCGCCCAGCGTCAGCCCGGTCGTGATCAGCCATTGCCCGAAAATGCCAAGGAAGCCGATCAGGATGAGAATTGCCCATTCCTGGCCCACCGGCCAGACCCAAAGGAAGAGCGTGGGAACGAGCGCGAAGACCGCGTTCCAGAAGGCGTAATAGAACATGATCACGCGCGTCTTTTCGGTTTTCGCCAGCTGCTTGATGCTGACCACGACGAGGCCGCCGCCAAATGCGCCCAAAGCGCCTATGAGCGCGTTGGAGTCAAAGCCGCTGGTGAAGGGGCGCGCATAAAGCAGGATGCCCGCAAAGCCTACGAGGGAGACCAGCGTGCGGCTCAGGGGTACGCGCTCGCCCAGAAAGAAAATCGCCAGCGGGATCATGAACAGCGGGCGGGAGAATTGCAGCGCCATGGAATCAGCGAGCAACATATGGGTGATAGTCCAGAAGAAGCATCCATTGCCGAGCGCGCCAAGGGCGCCGCGCGTCAGGTGCATCATTGGCCGCTTTGTTTGCAGGGGCTCCAGCGGGTTACGAATGAAAATCGGCAGGACGAACAGAAGCCCGATGGCGGAGCGGAAAAACAAAAGCTCGAAACTTGGCAGCCGGTCGCCCAGAAACTTCACCGCCGCCGCCATGACGACCAGCAGCAGCGAGCCAAGGGACACGAAGAAGATCGCCTGCGTGGCTTGGGGAAGCCGGGCGTCGATCGCCTGCGTCAACCGCCCGGCGAGCGTCAGGGCCGCGCCACTCGCCTGTGTTTCATCCGGCGATGGGCCGGGCGTCGCCTCCGGTGTTTTCATCTGGGCAGGATAGGTGCTGCGCCTGAGCCTTGCAAACGGCGACGTGCTTGGCTTGACGGGGATGCGCGGCTCTGTGAACCTCTGCTCAGAAAAAAGGGGAGGCTCCTATGGTCCGTTCAGGCCCGTTTATCGCGCAAGGCGTCGAAAGCTCCATAGTCGGGTGTTCCTGCAGCTCTTCGCGACGCGGGTTTTTGAAGGGCCTGACCGCAGCCGCGCTTGGCGCTCCTTCGTTGATAGGGGCTTCTCAAGCTCAGACGGCCCCCCGGCGGATCGACGTCCATCATCACCTCTTGCCGCCGCGCTTCGCCGCCGCCGCTCGCGAGCGCAATCTCCTGCCATCCAATCTGGGCGTGCTCGACAAGAACAAGTCTCTCGAGGACATGGACAAGA
>CANBVC010000320.1 GCA_947372795.1 Beijerinckiaceae bacterium | reverse complement strand
ATGGTGCGCGAAGTGGCCTCGAAGACCAACGACACCGCCGGCGACGGCACCACGACCGCCACGGTTCTCGCCCAGGCCATCGTGAAGGAAGGCGCCAAGTATGTGGCCGCCGGCATGAACCCGATGGATCTGAAGCGCGGCGTTGATCTCGCCGTCGCCGTGGCCATCAAGGACATCCAGGCCCGCGCCAAGAAGATCCAGTCTTCGGACGAAGTCGCTCAGGTCGGCACGATCTCCTCGAATGGCGATGTCTCCATCGGCAAGATGATCGCCGAAGCAATGCAGAAGGTCGGCAACGAGGGCGTCATCACGGTTGAAGAGGCCAAGAGCCTTGAGACCGAACTCGACGTCGTCGAGGGCATGCAGTTCGACCGTGGCTATCTCTCCCCCTACTTCATCACGAACCCGGAGAAGATGGTCGCCGAGCTCGAAGATCCCTACATCCTGATCTTCGAAAAGAAGCTGTCTTCGCTTCAGGCCATGCTGCCCGTGCTCGAAGCCGTCGTTCAGACCGGCAAGCCCCTGCTGATTGTGGCTGAAGACGTCGAGGGCGAGGCGCTCGCCACCCTCGTAGTCAACAAGCTGCGTGGCGGCCTCAAGGTCGCCGCCGTCAAGGCCCCCGGCTTTGGCGATCGTCGCAAGGCCATGCTGGAAGACATCGCGATCCTGACCAATGGTCAGCTGATCGCCGAAGACCTCGGCATCAAGCTTGAGAACGTGTCGCTCCCCATGCTCGGCCGCGCCAAGAAGGTGCGTATCGACAAGGAGAACACCACGATCGTCGACGGCGCTGGCGACAAGAAGGACATCGAAGGCCGCGTCGCTCAGATCAAGGCCCAGATCGAAGAGACCACCTCCGAGTACGACCGTGAGAAGCTCCAGGAGCGTCTCGCCAAGCTCGCTGGCGGCGTCGCGGTTATCCGCGTCGGCGGCGCGACCGAGGTGGAAGTCAAGGAGAAGAAGGATCGCGTGGACGACGCGCTCAACGCCACCCGCGCTGCGGTGGAAGAAGGCATCGTTCCTGGCGGCGGCACCGCTCTCCTGCGCGCCAAGAAGGCCGTTGCGGCTCTCAAGAACAGCAACGCCGACATCCAGGCTGGCATCAACATTGTCCTCAAGGCCCTCGAAGCCCCGATCCGTCAGATCGTGGAAAACGCGGGTTGCGAAGGCTCGATCGTCGTCGGCAAGATCGGCGAGAACGCCTCTGAGACCTTCGGCTTCAACGCCCAGACCGAAGAATATGTGGACATGATCAAGGCCGGCATCGTCGATCCCGCCAAGGTTGTGCGCACCGCTCTTCAGGATGCGGCTTCGGTCTCCGGCCTCCTCATCACGACGGAAGCCATGATCGCCGACACCCCGAAGGATCGTCCCGCCATGCAGATGCCCGGCGGCGGCGGCATGGGCGGCATGGGCGGAATGGACTTCTAAGAAGTCCATTCGCCCAAGACCTGAAAAGGGTCCAAGCCGCGCAGGCGCGGCTTGGATGGTGGCATGGACTTCTAAGTCCATCTCCCAAGCGACCCAAAAAATTGAGGCCGTCCCTTCGGGGGCGGCCTTTTTATTTTGCTGACGGCGCCAAAGAAAAACGCCCCGGCCCGCTTGCACGCAGGCCGGGGCGTGTCGCTTTTGAAATCAGGCGTCGAGCCGCGCGTTCGCCACCGCAAGCGCCGTCTTGCCATATTCAGCCGCGGCGCTGTCCCAGACCACCGAATGATGCGCGGCGGCGGCGAAGCAATCGCGGAACTGGCGCTGCAAAGGGCCGTCGAGATAAAGCGCGCGCCCGCCCGCTGCGTTGAACAGGCGCTGCACGGCGCCCATGGCGAGTTGGCAGGCGAAAGCGGCGTTGCGCTTACCCTGCGCGCCCATGAGTGGAGGCGGCGTCTCGCCCCGCTCCAGCATCTCCATGGTCTCGCGCACGGCGCCCAGATAAAGGCGTGAGGCGGCTTCGATCTCAGCCGATCCGTGGCCGATGCCCATCTGAATCCCGAATTTATCTGCAACCGCATTGCCACGTGATTTACGCGGCGCGGTGAAGTCGATGTAATTTTGCAAGAAGCCCTCGGCGACGCCGACGCACACCGACGTATAGCTCACGGCGGAAACGCCACCGCGCGGCAGCTTCGAAATCGGCGACGTATAGTAAAGCGTGCCCGGCGAGGTGCCCGCGTCATAGTCCTTCTTCGAGAGGACGCGGTGCTGCGGCACGAAGACTTCGTTAACTTTGAAGCTCTTGCTGCCCGAGCCTGCAAGGCCCACCGTATGCCAGTCGTCGATCAGCTCGATCTCCTTGGTGGGGATCAGCGCGAAACAACCTTCCGGCGACTTGCCATCCTCGATGATGTTGCCGCCGCAGATCACCCAGTCGGCATGATCGACGCCGCTGGAAAAGCCATGCAGGCCGGTCCAGACGATGCCGCCCGGCGTGCGCTTGGCCTTGCCAACGGCAGCGATGGCGACGCAGATGCGGGCGCGCGAGTCGTTACCCCAGACCTCATCCTGCGCTTCGAGGCTGAAGGCGGCGAGTTTGAGCGGATTGTCAGCCAAAACCATATGGACCCATGCCTGCGAGCCGCAGCCGCGCGCCAAGGTCTGGATGACCTCGCACATGACGTCATAGCCAAGATCAAAGCCGCCGTAGCGGGCCGGCTGGCAGATGCGCAGAAGGCCGAGATCGGCATATTCCTCGACCGTCTCGCGCGGCGCCATGCGGGCCTTCTCGCAATCGGCGGAGCGAGCTGCGAGCCGCGGAATCATGCTTTCGGCGCGGCTCAACAGCTCTTCACGAGTCAGAGCCGAAGCAGTCGTGGACTTCACCGATTGCAGCATCACGTTTCCCCGATTTCGTTCCGGCGATATAACCGAATTTCTGCGCAGTTTACGCGAGATCATACGCCCCGCAAGGGCGCCGGATCAGTCAATCTGCGGCTTTTCGCCCCTTATCGCCTCATCAAGGCGCCAAGCGCCACATGCGTAGCCGGGGCCCCAAGCTTTGGAGCCAGCCGCTTGAGGCTCGCCCAGATCGTGGCCTGATTGGAATTGACGACCGGCTTGCCCGTTTGCGCCTCCAGCGCGGCGAT
>CANBVC010000319.1 GCA_947372795.1 Beijerinckiaceae bacterium | reverse complement strand
ATGTTCGCTGCATCCAGATTGGGGAAGATCAGCAGGTTAGCCTCGCCCTTCAAACCTGATCCCGGGAAGACCTTCTCGCGAATGAGCTCGGACAGGGCGGAGTTGGCCTGCATTTCGCCATCGACTTCTAGGTGGGGATGGTGCGCCTGTACCAGCGCCAGCGCCTCGCGCATCTTGCGGGAGGAGGGCGAGTCGTGAGAGCCGAAGTTCGAATGGGAGAGCAGAGCCACTTTCGGCTCGAGGCCGAAGAGGCGCACATGCTTCACGCAGGAAGTCGTCATATCAGCGATTTCCTGCGGGGTCGGATCCGTCCGCACATGGGTGTCGGACAGGAAGAAGACACCACGCGGCGAAATCAGCATGCTCATGGCGGACAGGCCGAGGACGCCCGGCGCCAGGCCGATGATGTCGCGGATCTGTTTCAGACGGCTGGCGAAGCGACCCTCAAGGCCGCACAGCATGGCGTCCGCCTCGCCGCGATGGACGGCGAGCGCAGCGATGACGGTGGGCGAGGTGCGCACGAGCGAACGCACGACGTCTGGCGTATAGCCCTCGCGGCCTGCCACCTCGAGGAAGGTATTCACATATTCGCGATAGCGGGAATCGGACTCAGGGTTCACCAGTTCGAAATCGCGACCCGGCTGCAAGTTGAGGCCGAAGCGCTCAATGCGGCTTTCCACGACGGACGGGCGTCCGATGAGGATCGGGATCGCGAGGCCTTCTTCCAGCACAACTTCAGCGGCGCGAAGAACACGCTCGTCTTCGCCATCGGCGAAGATCACGCGGCGCTTGTCGGTCTTGGCTTGCGCGAAAACGGGCTTCATCACGAAGCCGGAGCGAAAGACGAAGCGCGACAGGCTCTCCGTATAGGCTTTGAAGTCTTCGATGGGTTTCTTCGCGACGCCTGAATCCATCGCGGCTCGCGCCACCGCAGGGGCGATGCGCAGGATGAGGCGGGGGTCGAAGGGATTGGGGATCAGGGTCTGGGGACCGAAGGTCTGGGTCTGCCCGCCATAGGCGCGGGCGGCGACTTCGGAAGGCGCCTCGCGGGCCAGCATGGCGATGGCGCGTACGGCTGCGAGCTTCATTTCTTCATTGATCGTGGTCGCCCAAACGTCGAGCGCGCCACGGAAAATGTAGGGGAAGCAAAGGACGTTGTTGACCTGATTGGGATAATCCGAACGTCCCGTGCAGATCAGCGCGTCAGGCCGCACCGCCATGGCCTCCTCGGGCATGATCTCGGGATTGGGATTGGCCAGCGCCAGGATGAGCGGACGGTCGCCCATGCTCTTCACCATGTCGGGCTTGAGCACACCGCCTGCGGAGAGGCCGAGAAATATATCCGCGCCCTTGATCACCTCGGCGAGGGTGCGCGCGTCGGTTTTCTGCGCATAGACCGACTTCCAGGGGTCCATGAGCTTTTCGCGGCCCACATAGACGACGCCTTCCAGATCCGTGACGAAGATGTTCTCGCGCCGGGCGCCAAGCATGACGAGCAGGTTCAGGCAGGCGAGCGCCGCTGCGCCTGCGCCCGAGGCGACGATCTTCACATCGGCGATATTCTTGCCGGAAAATTCCAGCGCATTGGAGACGGCGGCTCCGACGATGATGGCGGTGCCATGCTGATCGTCATGGAAGACCGGGATATTCATGCGCTCGCGCAGGCGCTTCTCGATCTCGAAACATTCGGGGCCCTTGATGTCTTCGAGATTGATGCCGCCAAAGGTAGGCTCCAGCGCGGCCACAACGTCGACGAGGCGTTCGATGTCCTTCTCCGCCACTTCGATGTCGAAGACGTCGATGCCCGCGAATTTCTTGAACAGAACCGCCTTGCCTTCCATGACCGGCTTTGCGGCCAGCGGTCCAATATCGCCAAGGCCCAGAACGGCCGTACCATTGGACAGTACGGCCACGAGGTTCTGGCGGGCGGTCAGATGGGCTGCTTGCGAAGGATCTTCTACGATCGCCTCGCAGGCCACGGCCACGCCGGGCGAATAGGCGAGCGCCAGATCGCGCTGGTTGCCAAGCGGTTTTGTCGCCTGAATTTCGAGTTTTCCGGGGGTAGGATAGCGGTGATAGGCTAACGCGCTCGCGCGCAATTCCTCGGAAATATTGGTCGCCACGGGCGCTCCTGAAGCAGTTTGAATCTGAACTGCATCAGTTTGTTGCATTCCCTTCCACAAAGGGCAATAGCGGACGAAACGCCGGGGTTTACATAGGTGATGGCGCCTAGTCTGTCCGTTTGCCGAGGCGTCCCGCCAAGTCCTGAATGAACTGCCATGCTGTGCGGCCCGAGCGGGCGCCGCGGGTTGCTGCCCATTCGATGGCTTGGGCGTTCATCTTCGCAAGGTCCATTGCAAGGCCGAAATGGGCGGCGTAGCCGTGCACCATTGCCAGATATTCGTCCTGCGAACAGCGATGGAATCCAAGCCAAAGGCCGAAGCGGTCTGAGAGGGAGACTTTTTCCTCTACCGCCTCGCCGGGGTTGATGGCGGTCGCCCGCTCATTGTCCATCATGTCTCGCGGCAGCAGATGGCGCCGGTTCGAGGTGGCGTAGAACAGCACATTGGCGGGACGCCCCTCGATGCCGCCTTCGAGCACCGCCTTCAGAGATTTGTACGAGGTGTCCTCGGCGTCGAAGGAAAGGTCGTCGCAGAAAAGAATGAAGGGATAGGGCGCGGGGCGCACCCGGCTCATCAGCGCCGGCAGGGTCTCGATGTCTTCGCGATGGATTTCGACAAGTTTCATCGGACGAATGCCCGGGGTCGTGACGCCAGCCACATTGATCTGCGCATGGACGGCCTTCACCAGCGAAGACTTGCCCATGCCCCGCGCGCCCCACAGGAGGGCGTTGTTGGCGGGCAGGCCCTTGGCGAAACGCTCAGTGTTCTCGACGAGAAGATCGCGCACGAGGTCGATGCCGCGCAGCAGGCCAATGTCGACCCGGTTGACCTTCGGCACCGGCGTGAAGCCGCAGGAGGCTGCGTGCCAGACAAAGGCGTCCGCCGCATCGAAATCGATGGCGGCGGTGGTGGGAGGCGCGAGCCGGTCCAGCGCCTGCGCGATGCGCTCGAGGGTGGCGAGGAGGG
>CANBVC010000318.1 GCA_947372795.1 Beijerinckiaceae bacterium | reverse complement strand
GAAGTAAGGACGAGCGCGGTCGGATGGTGAAAACAGGGGAGGAGCCCTTCTGGCGTGACAGGTTTGTGACACGTTCGCATGAAAGCAGTGCTTCTACAACGCGCGGCTCATGGGGATGACGGATGCAGCGTGCTTTCCCCTGCGCCTGCAGCTTGCTATGACGCCACATCTGGAGGGTATCATGAGCGATCAGGCAGCAAAGGCGTTTCCCGTTTCCTGGGATCAGTTTCATCGCGATTCCCGGGCTCTTGCCTGGCGCCTGTCCGGTCAGGGCTCTTTCCGCGCCATCGTGTCGATCACGCGCGGCGGCCTCGTGCCTGCGGCGATCGTCGCCCGCGAGCTGGCGATCCGCGTCATCGAAACCGTCTCAATCGCGAGCTATAGCGGCGGTCGTCAGGGTTCTCTGAGCATTCTCAAGGGCATCGCGCCTGAAATGCTCACGGACGATGGAGCTGGCATTCTCGTGATCGACGATCTCGTCGACACCGGCGCCACCATGAAAGTGGTTCGCGAGATGCTGCCCAAGGCCCATGTGGCGACGGTCTACGCCAAGCCGCTGGGTCGCCCGCTGGTCGATACTTTCGTGACCGAAGTCTCGCAGGACACCTGGATCTACTTCCCTTGGGATCTCGAGCTTTCCTACGCCAAGCCGATCAACGGCAAGGATTGATTTTCCTTGTAATTTCAAGGTTTTCGGGCAGGTTAGGCGCGTCCTTCCATCAGCTGCGTGAGAGCCTGTGAAAGCGCCTGAGCCCACCATTGTCCATCGCCCGGCCCCCGGCGTCGCCGTGGGCGTGTCCGAAGAGATGATCCACGCCCTCGTGCATGGCTTTTACGATCGTATCCGGGCGGATGAGGTGCTTGGGCCCATCTTTTCCGCGCAGATCGAGGATTGGGATCCGCACCTTTCCAAGATGTGCGATTTCTGGTCATCGATGCTGCTGATGACCAAGCGCTACGATGGGCGCCCGGTCCCAGCTCATGTTAAAATCCCCGATCTTGACCGCCCGCACTTCGAACGCTGGCTTGTCTTGTTTCGACAGACTGCCCACGATCTGTGCCCGCCCGAAGCTGCGGCGCTATTTATCGATCGGGCGGAACGTGTCGCCCAGTCCTTGCAACTCTCGATTGATTTCCAGCGTGGCGTGCTGCCGCCGCTGAAAGCGCCCATCCGGTCCGGCTGACCCTCAACGCGTTCCCTCGCCAAGGCCGCGCGATGCGCCTGCTGCAAGATCGGGCCAGGCGACCGTGGCGCAGCCGGGCGTCGCCAGCGGATTTTGCGGGTCGAAGAACTGGGCGACGAAACGCTTGCCCGTGACCCCGTTGGACTCGTCGCTCGCCAGATAACGGATCGGCGCCGCCATGGCCTTTGGCGCGACGAGCTTTGAACGATCCGGCATGGAGTCGAGAGGGATCATGCCCGTGTCGGCCGCGCCGCCGGGAATGAGCACATTCACCGTGACGCCTGTGCCCGAAAGGTCGTCCGCCCAGCTCGCCGAACCCGCCTCAAGCCCCGATTTGGTCTGGCCATAGGGCATGTTGCCGCCTCTGATCATGGTCGAGAAGCTCGTGGTGATGTTGACGATGCGCCCCCATTTGCGCTCGATCATATGCGGCGCCGCCGCCCGGGCGAGCAGGAATGGTCCGCGCAGATTGACCGCGAACATGTTCCACCAGCGCTCGGGGTCTGCGTCCCAGAAGCGCAGTGGCTCCTCGATGAAGTTGCGCTTCATATAGACGGGCCCGAGACCCGCGCAGTTCACCAGCATGTCGAGATGGCCGAAGGCGGCGATGGCGTGGGCGACGGCGGCTTCGCATTGCCCCTGATCGCGCACATCGAGCTGATGGGCGAGCAGGCGGCCAGGCAAGGTCTTGGCCAGCGACTCAGTCTCTGCGAGCCCCACCGCGTCTATGTCGGCGGCGAGAACTGAGGCGCCGGCTTCGGCGAGTCCCAGCGCCATGGCCCGCGCCAGACCCGTTCCTGCGCCCGTGATCAGACACGTCTTTCCCGTCAAATTGATTGAATTCATGAGGTCGCTCCCCTGTCGAACACTTCGTTTTCCCGGAGCGTAAGGGGTCGAGGCCCCCTCCGGCAAGCGCCGGCGCCACAGGGGCGAATTTCTGAAGCTTTGCTACTAGCGGTTGTATATTTTTGGTGATACACCTCAATGTAACGATGACAGACAGAAGTGCTGCCGGTACGTCAAGTATTTGCCGCTAAAAATGTTATCGTTGCAGTTTACGTTACGTAATGCCGTAGCGTCTTTTTTTCGGGAGTTCACTTCATGGCAATATCTAATCGTGGCTTTGCTTCTATGTCCGCTGAACGGCGTCGGGAGATTGCGCGGCTTGGTGGCAAGTCTGTGCCGCGTGATTCGCGTAGCTTCGCGCGCGATCCCGACCTCGCCGCCACCGCCGGCCGCAAGGGTGGGGCCAATGTGCCCAAGGCCAAACGCTCATTTTCGGCTGACAACCAGCTTGCGATGGACGCAGGTCGCAAGGGCGGCCTCGTCGCCAGCGCCCGCCGTCAGAAGGCCGCCCAGCCTGAAGCTGAATAGACATTCTCCGGGGCGATGGTCATCTAAGGCGTGGCCATCGCCCGGTTTCAGTTGCGCGCACGCATCCGCTGAGGCACAAAGCACTGGTCTGGCGGTTTTCCGCCGATTGCGGACGTGGCGAAACTGGTAGACGCAAGAGACTTAAAATCTCTCGGGACTCCCGTGCGGGTTCGACCCCCGCCGTCCGCACCAAAGTGCAAGCTCTCAGCACCGTTTCCGATAATCATATAGCCAGTCGAGCCGCGACATCATCAGATGTGGGCTGAGGCTGCGCATGGTGAGGTCGCGGGCGAAGGCCATGGGGCCGCTCATGTGATAGATCGCGCCCTGTCGGCGTGAAGCGATGACCACATCGCCCGCCCGCTTCCTTCGCGCGCTTTCATAAGCGCCTAGCGCCGTATTGATGTCCTTGGCGCCGGTGAAGGCGCGCCCCAGAGCCCCCGCATCCTCAATCGCCTGCGCCGCGCCTTGCGCGAAGAAAGGCAGCATGGGATGGGCGGCGTCGCCGAGCAGGGCGACCCGCGCCAGCGTCCAGCGCG
>CANBVC010000317.1 GCA_947372795.1 Beijerinckiaceae bacterium | reverse complement strand
GGATCATGGCTGTGTGGACCCCCGATAGCTGGAGAGGCAAGCCTATCCAGCAGGCCCCCGTTTACCCCGACGCCGCCGCGCTGGGGGATGTGGAGCGCCAGCTCGCCGGGTTTCCCCCGCTCGTCTTCGCGGGTGAGGCGCGCAAGCTGAAGCGCACGCTGGCGAAAGTGTCGCTGGGCGAAGGTTTTCTTCTACAGGGCGGCGATTGCGCCGAGAGCTTCGCCGAACATTCCGCCGATAACATCCGCGATTTCTTCCGCGTCTTCCTGCAGATGGCTGTCGTGCTTACCTTTGGCGCCACGCTGCCGGTGGTCAAGGTTGGCCGCGTGGCGGGCCAGTTCGCCAAGCCCCGCACCAACCCCACCGAGACCTATCAGGGCGTAGAGCTGCCGATCTATCGGGGCGACATCGTCAACGACAGCGCCTATTCGCTGGCCGCTCGCACGCCTGATCCCACGCGCCAGCTCGAGGCCTATCGCCAGTCGGCCGCGACGCTGAACCTGCTGCGCGCTTTCGCCTGGGGCGGCTACGCCAATCTCGCTAATGCTCATCGCTGGATGCTCGGCTTCGTCAATGACAGTCCCCAGTCCGGTCGCTATCAGGAACTGGCCGACCGCATCACCGAGACGCTTGGCTTCATGCGCGCCATCGGCCTTGACGCTGAAGAACATCAGGAACTGAGCCGCACCGATTTCTACACCTCCCACGAGGCGCTGCTGCTCGGCTACGAACAGGCCATGACCCGCGTCGACTCGACCTCCGGCGATCACTACGCCACCTCCGGCCACATGATCTGGATCGGCGACCGCACCCGCCAGCTCGATCACGCCCATGTCGAATATTGCCGCGGCGTGAAGAACCCGCTCGGCCTCAAATGCGGCCCATCGTTGAAGACGGACGATCTGTTGCGCCTGATTGACGTCCTCAACCCCTCCAACGAGCCCGGTCGCCTGACCCTCATCGCCCGCTTCGGCGCCGAGAAGGTCGGCGATGGCCTGCCGACGCTGGTGCGCGCGGTGGAGCGCGAGGGGCGTTCGGTCGTGTGGTCTTGCGACCCCATGCACGGCAATACGATTTCCGCTGGCGGCTTCAAGACGCGCCCCTTCGATCGCATCATGAGCGAGATCCGCACCTTCTTCGCCGTCCATCAGGCCGAGGGAACCTATGCGGGCGGCGTGCATCTGGAGATGACCGGCAAGAACGTCACGGAATGCACGGGCGGCGCCCGCGACATTTCGGAAGGCGATCTTTCCTCGCGCTATCACACCTTCTGCGATCCGCGCCTCAACGCGGAACAGGCGATCGAGGTGGCCTTCCTCATCGCGCAATTGCTTAAGGACGAGCGCACCGCCGCGCTGTCCAAGGTGGAGGCCGCCCAATAGCGCACTCTTGAGCCGCGCCCCCCTATCGTGCGATGCAGGGGAGCGAGCCAGGGCTTCGCTTGAGGGGGACTTGCGTGGGGCGGATCTACAAGGCCTTTTTATATTCCTGCGCGGGCTTTGCTTTTGGCCTGCGCACGGAGCGGGCGATCAAGCAGGAATTTGCTTTGCTGATCGTCGGCCTGCCGCTCGCCCTCTTGGTGGGCGCCGGCGCCTATGAGCGGCTGGCGCTGGCCTTGGCGCTGTTCGCGGTGCTCTGCATCGAGTTTCTCAACACGGCCATCGAGAAGCTCTGCGATCACGTGACGCCGGACCGGCACGAGGCCATCAAGGCGATCAAGGACATGGCCTCCGCCGCCTGCCTATGCGTTCAGGTGGGGGCAGGTCTGATCTGGCTCACGGTTCTCGCGGCGCGCCTTGGCCTTTAGAAGGGAAGAACCATGACCCGTTTCCCCTCAATCTATGTCTCCCATGGCTCGCCCATGGTCATCCTCAACAATACGGCCGCCAAAGGCTTCTTGAGCGGCTACGGCCGGGAGCTCGGCAAGCCGAAGGCGATCCTCATCGCGACAGCCCATTTCGAGACGCGCGCGCCTGCGCTCACCGCCGACGCCAAGCCCGAAATGATCTACGATTTCGGCGGCTTCCCCCGCGCCCTCTTCGAAATGACCTATCCCGCCCCCGGCGACCCCGATCTCGCGCTGCGGGCGGCCGAACTTCTGGGCGCGGCTGGCATAAAGGCCTATCCGGTGGAGGGGCGCGGCTACGACCATGGAACCTGGGTTCCCCTTAAGCTCATGTATCCCGACGCTGACATTCCCGTCGTGCAGCTCTCCGTGCAAACCCATATGAGCGGCGCGCATCATGTGGCCATGGGCGAGGCGCTGGCGCCCCTGCGCGATGAGGGCGTGCTGGTCATGGGTTCGGGCAGCATGACCCACAACCTCTACGAATTGAACCGCAGCGATATCAACGGCCCTGCGCCCGACTGGGTGAAAAGCTTCGGCGACTGGGTCCACGACGCCATCGAGGCGGGCCGGGTGGACGACATCGCCCATTGGGACGAGCGCGCCCCCTTCGCCCGCCAGAACCACCCCAGCCCTGATCATTACCTGCCGCTGCCCTTCGCCATGGGCGCGGGCGGGCGGGGCGCGAAGGGGCGGCGGGTGCACACCAGCTGCGAATATGGCGTGCTGATGATGGATGCCTACGCTTTTGATTGAGGGCTGTGGGTATAGGACGCCGGACTGCGGCGTTTCTCTTTTTTTCCGCCAACGCTGGTGTTATGTTCCCCTAGCGGCGATTCTGACCGCCCATGCTCTGCGCGGAGGACGAGTTGAAATATACTTCGCTTGAGGTCTGCGCTGGCGCGGGCGGGCAGGCTCTCGGTATTGAGATGGCTGGCTTCCACCATATTGCCTGCGTCGAGGTCGATGCTGATTGTTGCTCGACCTTGAGACTCAACCGAAAATGGCTGGTTGAGCAGGCGGATTTACGATTCTTCGATGGTGCCCCCTTCGCAGGAAAAGTCGATCTTTTCGCAGGTGGCCTGCCGTGCCCCCCTTTTTCCGTCGCGGGCAAGCAGCTTGGCGAAAAAGACGAGCGCAATCTCTTTCCTGCCGCTTTGCGCCTAATCGAACAGATCAAGCCGCGCGCTGTGATGATTGAAAATGTGAAAGGGCTGCTCGGGCCGTCTTTCGCGGGCTACCGAGCGACTA
>CANBVC010000316.1 GCA_947372795.1 Beijerinckiaceae bacterium | reverse complement strand
GTGATCGACGGGCTGAAGGCGGATGTGGTGACCCTGGCGCTGGCGCCCGACATCGACGCCATTGCGGAGCGCACCGGCAAGATCAGTGCGGACTGGCGCACCCGCCTGCCCCAGAACGCCTCGCCCTATGTCTCGACCATCGTTCTGCTCGTGCGCAAGGGCAATCCCAAGGGGATCAAGGACTGGGATGATCTGGCCAAGCCCGGCATTTCCGTGGTGACGCCGAACCCCAAGACCTCCGGCGGCGCCCGCTGGAACTATCTCGCCGCCTGGGGCTTCGCAGAACGCAAGTTCGGCGGCGATCAGGCGAAGGTTCGCGACTTCGTCGCCGCCATCTACCGAAACGCCCCGGTTCTCGACACGGGCGCGCGGGGCTCCACCATCACCTTCGCCCAGCGCGGCGTCGGCGATGTGCTTATCGCCTGGGAGAATGAGGCCTTCCTCGCCTTCGAGGAATTCGGCAAGGACAAGTTCGACATCGTCGCGCCGTCTGTTTCGGTGCTGGCGGAGCCGCCCGTCGCCGTGGTCGACGCGAATGTGGACGCGGCCGGAACGCGAAAGGCCGCGCAGGCCTATCTCAACTTCCTTTACACGCCTGCGGCGCAGAAGATCATCGCCAAGAATTACTATCGCCCCCGCGACGCCAGCGCCGCAGATCCTGCCGACCTCGCCCGCTTCCCCAAGCTCGATCTCCTGACAGTAGACAAGGACTTCGGCGGCTGGAGCGCAGCCCATAAGGCGCATTTCGCCGATGGCGGCAGCTTCGACAAAATCTATGGCGCGAGCGCGAAATGAGCCGGACCGCCTTCGTCGCGCCATCGCCCCTGCCGGGCTTTGCACCTGCGCTTGGGGCGGCGCTGATCTGGCTCGGCCTGCTCGTGCTGATCCCGCTCGGAGCCCTCATCTGGCGGGCCTCTTCGATAGGGCTTTGGGGCATTCTCGATATCGCCGCCCAGCCGCGCGTGGCGGCGGCCCTGCGCCTCTCCTTCGGCCTCTCGCTGCTCGCGGCCTCGCTCAATTTCGTGCTTGGCGGGATCGTGGCCTGGGTGCTGACGCGCTATGAGTTTCCCGGCCGTAAATTACTAGACGCCGCCGTCGACCTGCCCTTCGCCCTGCCAACGGCGGTGGCGGGCATCGCGCTTACGGCGGTCTATGCCCCGAACGGCTGGCTCGGCGCGCCGCTGGGGGAACTGGGCATCAAGGTCGCCTTCACGCCGCTTGGCGTCTTCGTCGCCCTCGTCTTCATCGGCCTGCCCTTTATGGTGCGCAGCGTTGAGCCGGTGCTCGCCGAAATCGACCCCGAAATTGAGGAAGCATCCGCGACGCTTGGGGCCTCGCGCCTGCGCACCATCGCAAGGGTGGTCTTGCCGCCGCTTCTCCCCGCTTTCCTCACCGGCTTCGCGCTCGCACTGGCGCGGGCGGTGGGCGAATATGGCTCAGTCGTTTTCATCTCCGGCAATATCCCCTTCTTTTCAGAAATCGCGCCGCTGCTCATCGTGGTCCGGCTGGAGGAATTCGACGAGGCGGGCGCGACGGCGGTGGCGACCATCATGCTCGCGCTTTCCTTCGCGATGCTGCTCATCGTCAATCTGGCGCAGGCCCATGTTCGTCGCAGGACCGGCTATGGCTGAGACCGCCCTCAAGATCACGCGCGACAGGGACGCAACGGCCGAAGCGCCATGGTTGCGGCGTGCGCTCATCGGTGTCGCGCTGGCGACCCTGACCCTGTTTCTCATCCTGCCGCTGGCGACGGTCTTGATCGAAGCCTTCGCCAAGGGGACGGGCGCATTCTTGCGCGCCCTCGCCGATCCCGACACGCAAAGCTCCATTCGATTGACCCTGATCGTCGCCGCCATCTGCGTGCCGTTGAACACGATCTGCGGGATTGCAGCGGCATGGGCCACCGCGCGCTTTGATTTCATCGGCAAGAGCGCGCTCGTCACGCTCATCGACCTGCCCTTCTCGGTGTCGCCAGTCATTGCGGGCCTTTGCTATGTGCTGCTCTTTGGCGCGCGCGGCCTGTTCGGCCCCATGCTGGCGGCGCATAACGTCGAAGTGATCTTCTCCACCACTGGCATCGTGCTCGCCACGCTCTTCGTCTCCTTCCCCTTCGTCGCGCGCGAACTGACGCCGCTCATGCAGCAGCAAGGCGGCGAAGACGAAGAAGCGGCATTGACGCTCGGCGCTTCGCCGCTGCGCATGTTCTTCACCATCACCCTGCCCAATGTGAAATGGGGCCTGCTTTATGGCGTGCTTTTGTGCAATGCGCGGGCGATGGGGGAATTTGGCGCCGTAGCCGTGGTTTCAGGCCATGTTCGCGGCCTGACCAACACCATGCCCTTGCAGGTGGAGGCGCTCTACAACGACTACGACATGACTGGCGCCTTCGCCGTCGCCTCCCTGCTCGCCTTTCTCGCGCTCATCACGCTCATTGCGAAAACCATTCTGGAATGGCGCTTCGCAGGCGAGCTCGCCAGCCGACGTCGCACCTGAGAATCACCATGGACATCCACATTCGCGGCCTGCAAAAAACCTTCGGCTCATCGCCCGCGCTGCATGGCGTCGATCTCGACATCGCCTCAGGCGAACTCGTCGCCCTGCTTGGGCCTTCGGGCTCTGGCAAGACAACCCTGCTGCGCGCCATAGCAGGACTTGAAACGCCGAACGCTGGCGAGATCCACTTCGGCGACCAGAATGCATCGCGCCAGACCGTGCAGGAAAGGCGCGTCGGCTTCGTCTTTCAGAACTACGCGCTCTTCAGGCACATGAGCGTCGCGCAGAACATCGGCTACGGGCTCGCCGTGCGGCCGCGCGCGCTGCGGCCATCGAAAGAGCAGATCGCGAGGCGCGTCGAAGAACTGCTCGATCTCGTTCAGCTCACGGGCTATGCGGAACGTTTCCCGGGCCAGCTCTCTGGCGGCCAGCGCCAGCGCGTGGCCCTTGCAAGGGCGCTTGCGGTCGAGCCGCGCGTGCTGCTGCTCGACGAACCCTTCGGCGCCCTCGACGCAAGGGTGCGCAAGGACCTGCGCCGCTGGCTGCGGGAGATTCATCAACGCACCGGGCACACGACCGTATTCGTCACCCATGATCAGGACGAGGCGCTGGAAATGTCGGACCGCGTGGCGATTCTCAACCGTGG
>CANBVC010000315.1 GCA_947372795.1 Beijerinckiaceae bacterium | reverse complement strand
TCGAACCCGCGCTCGCGCGCCACCATGGCGGTGCCGGGAATGGTGAGCACGAGATCCACATTGCCGCCGCGCTGCGCCGCGATGGCCTCATTGCCATTGCGGAATTCGATCAGCTCCACATCGAGGCCATTCTTGATGAAGAGTCCCGCCTGTTTCGCCGCCCACACATTGGTGAGCGAGCCCTGTTTCAGCGTGCCCACCTTCAGCGGAATCGCCTTGTCCTGTGCAGATACGCCGCTTGTCAGCGCGAAAAGGGCCGCGCCCGCTACCGCCGCGAAAATTCCAAACCTGCTGTGCATATGATCCCCCATCGCGCGTTCTTGGACGCTTTTGATGGCGGCATCTGACAATGAGCGCGCGGCTTTTGCAAGGGACTGTTACGCCCAAGGACTTACATCCAAGGATCGACCGCGCAATGAATGGCGTTGGGCTCGCCCTCGCCGCCGACCGTGCGCAAAGCGAGGTCGACATCGTTCAGGCCAAACACATGGGTCGCCATTTCCTGCAGGGGATAGCGCCCGCCCGCGATGATCTGCAGGCCAAGCTCCACCGCCTCATAGGAGTGGCCGCGCATGCCCTTCACCGTGAGGAAGCGCTTCACCAGCGTGTCGCTTGGGAAGTTTGGCACATCCTTGAATTTCCACCCGCCCAAAATGATGCGGCCGGATTTGCGTGCGAGATTGATTGCCGTGACGATGGTTTGCGTGCCGCCAGCCGCGCAATCAAGCACGAGATCGGCCATTTCACCGCCCGTCAGGTCAGCCACAGTCTCAAGCGGATCGTGTTCGTCCACATTGATCGTGTGATGGGCGCCGAGGCGCCTGGCGAGCTCCAGTCGGCGCAGGTCAGTCGGCGTGCCAAGGCCCGTCACGATGATGCAGCCAGCGCCCGCTTCTTTGGCTGCGACCACGCAGGCGAGGCCCTGCTGGCCCGGCCCCTGAATCACCACGGTCTCGCCGATGCGCAGCTTGCCTTGCAGATAGGCCCATTCAACGCCATTGCCGAGCGGCAGCGCCATCGCGGCAAGCACGGCGGGCATAGATTCAGGCACGCGGTGAAAGACGGAATTGGGGTGCAGATATTGATGACGCGCGAAGCCGCCCCAGAGCCCCGGGCCTATCGCCACCGCCGTTGAACCATAGCGCACGGTGTCGGCGCGGTTGAGCGTGTCGGTTTCGTCGCAGAGGCGGAATTCCTGCTGGCGGCAATAGCGGCAATGGCCGCAGGGGAGATATTCTTCGAGAGCGACCCGGTCGCCCTCCTTCAGGCCGAAACGACGGCCTGCGTCGCGCCCGAGCCGCTCGATGCGCCCCACAGATTCATGGCCCAGAACCAGCGCGCCCTTGGTCTTGGGGTATTTCAGATAATAGGGCCAGTCGCTGCCGCAGACGCCGGTCATCTCGATGCGCAGCAGGCCCGCATCCGCCGCGATTTCGGGAAGCGGCAATTCGCGCACCTCCGTCTTGCGAATATCGAAACTCACGGCGGCGGGAACTGTCTGCATGGAACACCAAAGCTGAATGAAAACTGGAGAGGTTCAAACCTCAGATCGAGATATGCCCTGAGCCCTGACGCACCACCAAAGCCTCTGGCCGGGCGGTATGGAAGGGCTCATTCTGAGGCAGCACGAAAGAGGCCGAGCGAACAGCGTGGCATGCAGGCGCAAGAGCCGGGGGCTCGGCGCCCGCCTCCACCCCCTGCGCGGCCTTCATCAGTCGATGACGCGCCATGATGATGGCGTTGTCGGTGGTGCAGAGGTTCTCGCGGGTGCGGTCGGAGATCGGTCCCATGCTCTCCTGCACGGAAGAGTCCTGCTGGGCGACGCCATGCACGCCGCTGAACGTCACGCCCGCCTTCTGGGCGGCGCGATCCATGCCGTAATCATTGTCCTTGTTGAGCTTGGGCCGGAAGGTGCCGGGCTCGAACTCCACATGGATGCCGTGACCACCCTTCATGGCGCCGACCTCCATATCGCTCAGAGGACGAGCGGGATGATAGGTGAAGGTCCAGGCGAAGCAGTTTTCATCGTCGATGGGCGTCCAGGCGTGGCCGTTCAGCGCATTGTCGCCATAGGGCGGGATCATCGTGTACCAGGGCATGATCCACTGGGTGACGCGCCAGTAATAATGGCCGGGCTCGGCCTGACGCCGCGCGCCAATCAACAAGCCGCCGTCAGATTCCACGATCTCGAATTTCGGCGCCCGGTCCGCCTGATATTGCGCGCCCTGCGTCGAGCGATGCAGCGGATCGGTATGTAGCTCGCCGCTATGCAGCCATGAGACATGGGCGGAATCGATGCCGCCTTCCATCGCCTGCAGGAAATTGCACTCCTGCAAGCGCTTCGTGACGAAGAGATGGCCGGGGGGAAGGTTGAACCATTCGAAGCCCGGGAGAGGCGGCTGCTGGGCGGGGTCGCCCATATAGGTCCACAGAATGCCCCCCGCCTCCACCAGTGGATAGGACTTCAGCTTGATCTTCTTGGCGTATCCAGATTCCGCAGGCTCGGAGGGCACGTCGACGCACTGGCCGGTCACATCGAATTTCCAGCCATGATAGGGGCAGCGCAGCCCGCATTCCTCGTTGCGGCCAAACCAGAGCGACACGCCACGATGCGCGCAGAACTCATCCATCAATCCGTAACGCCCCTCGCTGTCGCGAAAAGCGATCAGGCGCTCGGAGAAGATCTTCACGCGCACAGGTGGGCAATCGTTCTCCGGTAGCTCACTCACAAGCAGAATGGGCGTCCAGTAACGGCGCAAGAGATCGCCCATGGGGGCGCCGGGGCCGGTGTGGGTCAGGTAAACGTTCTGCTCATGCTTCATCGCCGATCTCCGGACGGATGCTGTCTATTGCTTGAGCGCCTTGAGACGCTCGATCACTCTGGGAGGCATCTTATACACGCGATCGACGATGGCTTGCACGTCTTCCGCGCTCTGCGGCGCATCGACCTGCAGGCCGGCCTGCCGCGCATCCGCCAGAAAGGCTGGATCGGCGAAGGTGGCGCGCATGGCGGATTTGATCGCAGCCGCGCGATCCTCCGGCACCCCGGGCGGCAGCACATAGGGGCGGCCGATGTCGGTCAGCGCGAAGCCCGCCTGCGCCAGCAATCGATCCTCGGGGTCGGTGACCTGATCCATGAGCGAGGGCACATCAGGGAATTCGGG
>CANBVC010000314.1 GCA_947372795.1 Beijerinckiaceae bacterium | reverse complement strand
GTGAGTTCGCGCTCGAGCTTCCGCCGGTCTTCGATGAGGGCTGCAAGCCGCTCGGCCGCGTCATCGGCAGGCGCCTTCAGCAGGCTGGCGATCTCGCGCAGGCGCTTGCCTTCTTCGTTGAGATGCTGGCGCGCGCCATCGGCAGTCTTGGCCTCAAGGCGTCGCACGCCAGACGCGACGGCGCTTTCGCCAACAACGGAGACAAGGCCGATGTCGCCGGTGCGCCGCACATGGGTGCCGCCGCAAAGCTCGATCGAGAAGGCCTTGCCTTCACGCTCGCCTTCCGTCTCGACGCCCATGGTCACGACGCGGACCTCGTCGCCGTATTTCTCGCCAAAGAGGGCGCGGGCGCCTAACTCGCGCGCGTCGTCGACGCCCATGAGGCGCGTTTCGACGGGGCCGTTCTGCAGCACCATGCGGTTGGCGATTTCCTCGACTTGCGCGAGTTCACCATCGCTGATGGGCTTGGGATGGGCGAAGTCGAAGCGCAGTCGGTCTGGAGAAACCATCGAGCCCTTCTGGGCCACATGATCGCCGAGCACCTGGCGCAGGGCCTCATGCAGGAGATGGGTGGCTGAATGGTTGGCGCGGATGGCGCTGCGGCGGCTGTGGTCGACCACAAGTTCGAGTGCCTGGCCCTTGCGAAGGGCGCCCAGCTCCACGGTGGCCTCGTGAACAAAGAGATCGCCGAGCTTCTTCTGGGTGTTGGTGACGCGCACTTGCAGGCCGACCGCGCTCATCACGCCGGTGTCGCCGACCTGGCCGCCGGATTCGCCATAGAAGGGGGTCTGGTTGAGCACCACGAGACCGCTTTGTCCGGCCTCCAGCGCCTCCACTTCCTTGCCGCCCGAGATGAGAGCCCCCACCACGCCCTCGGCGCGTTCGGTCTCGTAACCCAGATATTCGGTCGCGCCCACCTGATCGCGAACGCCGAACCAGACGGTTTCGGTCGCAGCCTCGCCCGAGCCCGTCCAGGCCTTGCGCGCCTCGGCGCGCTGGCGCTCCATGGCCGCCGAAAATACGTCCGTATCGACGCCGACGCCGCGCGCGCGCAGAGCCTCCTGCGTCAGGTCGAGCGGGAAGCCATAGGTGTCATAGAGCTTGAAGGCGATCTCACCATCGAGCTTCTGCCCGCTGACGAGATCGGCGGCCTCTTCGTCAAGGATCGACAGGCCGCGCGCAAGCGTGGTGCGAAAGCGCGTCTCTTCGAGGCGCAGGGTCTCGCTGATGAGAGCCTCGGCGCGCAGGAGTTCCGGATAGGCCTGACCCATTTCGCGGGTGAGCGCGGGCACGAGGCGCCACATGAGCGGATCGCGCGCGCCCAGCAACTGCGCATGGCGCATGGCGCGGCGCATGATGCGGCGCAGCACATAGCCGCGCCCTTCGTTCGAGGGCAGCACCCCGTCCGACACAAGGAAGGCCGCAGCGCGCAAATGGTCGGCGATGATGCGGTGGCTGGCCTTCTGCGTGCCGTCGGCGTCGACGCCCGTGGCGTCGGACGAGGCGCGGATGAGCGCGCGCATCAGGTCGATGTCATAGTTTGAATGGACGCCCTGAAGGATCGCCGCCATGCGCTCGAGGCCCATGCCCGTGTCGATGGAGGGGCGGGGCAGGGGAATGCGCTGGCCGCCATCCACCTGCTCGTATTGCATGAAGACGAGGTTCCAGAATTCGAGGAAGCGATCGCCGTCCTCATCCGGGCTGCCGGGAGGCCCGCCCTGCAGGGCCGGGCCCTGATCGTAGAAGATTTCCGAACAGGGGCCGCAGGGGCCAGTCTCGCCCATGGACCAGAAATTGTCGGATGTGGGGATGCGGATGATGCGATCATCCGTGAATCCGGCGATCTTCTTCCACAGGTCGAAGGCCTCATCGTCCGTATGATAGACGGTGACGAGCAGGCGCTCCTTTGAAAGCGCGAATTCCTTGCTGATCAGCTTCCAGGCCATTTCGATCGCGTCGGCCTTGAAATAATCGCCGAAGGAGAAGTTGCCGAGCATCTCGAAGAACGTGTGGTGGCGGGCCGTGTAGCCCACATTATCGAGATCGTTGTGTTTACCGCCTGCGCGCACGCATTTCTGTGCGGAGGTCGCGCGGCTGTAGGGGCGTTTTTCGGCCCCGGTGAAGACATTCTTGAATTGCACCATGCCCGCGTTGGTGAACATCAATGTGGGATCATTGCGCGGCACGAGCGGGGAGGACTCGACCACCGAGTGCCCGGCGCCTGCGAAAAAATCAAGAAAAGTCGACCGGATTTCGTTGACGCCGCTCATGTGACGAACCGTTCCTGTTCAGCCGCGCCTGCGGCCTTGCCCAAGTCGCCGGACTTCCCAATACCGCCGGGAGTTCCAGATGGCCGTGGCGCGAAGGCGCTTTCCCGCCGAAAGACCCTTTCCTGAAAGGAAAAGCCCGGACCTTTCGATCCGGGCTGTTCTAACGGGGGTAAGGGAGGCTGTCGAGTGAGAACCCTTGCCGCGCAAGGCGCATGCTCAGGTTTCTCGCGCCTATTCGGCGTCGTCTTCCGGGCCGCCTGCGTCAAGAATCTTCTCGGCGATGAGGCCCGCGTTCTCGCGGATGGCCATTTCGATGCGGTTCGCCGCATCGGGGTTCTGCTTGAGGAAGGTCTTGGCGTTCTCGCGGCCCTGACCCAGGCGCGTGCTGTCATAGGAGAACCAGGCGCCAGACTTCTCGACTACGCCCGCCTTGACGCCAAGATCGACCAGTTCGCCCATCTTGGAGATGCCTTCGCCATACATGATGTCGAATTCTACCTGTTTGAAGGGCGGGGCGACCTTGTTCTTGACCACCTTCACGCGGGTGGCGTTGCCCACCACTTCCTCGCGGTCCTTGATGGCGCCGGTGCGGCGAATGTCGAGGCGGACGGAGGCATAGAATTTCAGGGCGTTGCCGCCGGTCGTGGTCTCGGGCGAGCCATACATCACGCCGATCTTCATGCGGATCTGGTTGATGAAGATGACCATGGTCTTGGAGCGCGAGATCGAGGCGGTGAGCTTGCGCAGGGCCTGGCTCATTAGACGCGCCTGGAGGCCGGGCTGCACATCGCCCATTTCGCCTTCGATTTCAGCGCGCGGGGTGAGCGCAGCGACCGAATCGATGACGAGAACGTCGATCGCGCCGGAGCGCACGAGCGTATCGGTGATCTCAAGCGC
>CANBVC010000313.1 GCA_947372795.1 Beijerinckiaceae bacterium | reverse complement strand
CGCGCGCGGTTTCTATCGGACTGGCCTCACCTCGAACCCGCTGTCGCAGCCTTTTATCGTAGCGGCGGTGGCTGCTGTTAATCAGCGACAGGCGCCGAGCCTGGAACAATCCCGTCGGGCAGCGTAGACGCATGGCGAGCGATCTCGCCCGCAGTCGTCATCCATATATCGGCACGCCGCGCCGCGATGTGGGCCAAAGCGCGGCGTAAATGTCGCAAACGATGCGGCTGGCCGACGATATAAGGATGCAGAGCAATGCCCATCACCAAAGGCGCCTCACAGCTCTGCTCAAACATCTCATCGAATTGATCGATGATCATATCGGCAAAAGCAGCGCCTTCCACCCGGCGAGCGATGATTGCGGGAATATCGTTGAGTTCCTGCGGATAGGGAATGCTGAGGATGCGCCCCATGCGTGTACGAAACCACACCGGCTGATCATCCATGCACCAGTCCAGCAGATAACCATACCCAGCTTCCTGCAACAGGCTCGGTGTATGTCGGCTTTGCGAGATCCACGGCCCCAACCAACCCTGCGGCGGCTTGCCTTCATAGCTGGTTAGCGTTTGTGTCGCTTGGGCGATCAACGCGCGTTCATCCGCCTCCTTGAGTAACCCCTGCTTTTCCGAATTCGTCCGGCCATGACCGACAATCTCGTCACCGCGCGCACGAAAAGCGCTCATAAGCTCGGGCGCGAGGCCATACATGGCGGAATTTGCGAGAACCGAGACAGGTAGCTCCAATTGCTCAAAGAGCTGCAAGAGCCGCCAGGCGCCGACGCGATTACCCCAATCTCGCCAAGCATAGTTCAACACATCCGGTTGCGGCCCCGAAGGCGCGAGTTCCGCGCCAAGCCCCTCGCCAAATGCGAAATGCTCCAGATTCAATGCGACGTAAACGGCCAGCCGTTTGCCATTGGGCCAGTCGTAAACCGATCGTCCACGAATACCGGAATAATCATAGAAGCCGTGGGAGGCGAGGGAACCATCGCGATATTGGTCGTCCATATCTATCAGTCCCGCTTACAGCCTCGCCACTGGCGCATATGCGATGCCCTTGCAGGCGAGATCATGCGCAACCCGCAATGCGATATCCTCGCGCCAAGGCGCGGTGATGATTTGCACGCCCATCGGCAGGCGCTGTCCGTCGCTCCAGATAGGAGCGCAAACAACAGGCAGGCCGATAAATGAAATAGGTTGCGTGAAGACGCCAAGGTTGGGTCTGATCATCGTCTCGACGCCATCAAGCAGCATGTTTTTCTGCCCAATCAGTGGCGCCCGACAGGGCGTGGCGGGGGCGATGATGACATCCACCTCCTCGAAGATCTTCAACACAGCATCGTGGAACCAGCGGCGGAACTTCTGCGCCTGCACGACCCAGGCCCCAGGGACCATGGCGCCCGCAATCAAGCGATCGCGCACATCTGGATCGTAGTCCAGAGGGCGCGTACGCAAGCGATTAATATGCAGACTGGCGCCTTCCACCATGGTGATGAGATAGGCGGCGGCGCGGGCGCGATGCGCCTCGGGCAATTCCACGCTGCGCTCTGCGTCGAGCGCATGAGCGACCATATCAACCGTATCGAAGACCTCCGCGCCTGCGCCTCGCGCGAAATACCCACCAGCACGCGCGATCCGCAGTCCCTTGATCCCCTCTCCCAAGGAAGGCGTCGCCAGTTCAACGGGTCTGCTCGCCTGCATAGGATCGCGCGGATCTTCGCCCTGCATCGCGTCATAGGCCAGCGCAAGGTCAAGGGCGGAACGACACATAGGGCCAAGGTGATCGAAACTTGAAACGAAGGGAAACCCACCTGCGCGCGACAGACGACCATAAGTCGGTTTCAAACCAAACAAACCGCAGAAGGAAGATGGGACGCGAATTGAGCCGTTGGTATCCGAGCCCAAAGTTAAATGCACAAGCCCCGCAGCAGCTGCCGAGCCCGAACCACCAGAAGACCCCCCTGACATATGAGCTGGATCATGAGGATTGCGCGAAGGACCATAGTGGGCATTCTCCCCGGTGAAATCATAGGCGTATTCACCCATATTCAGAGCGCCCATAAGGATTGCGCCTTGCGCCTCCAGATGAGCGATGAGCGTGGCGTCCTTATTCGCTGGCGGATGATCTCGGTTGATGATCGAGCCTGCGAGCGTGATCTCGCCAGCAACGTCGTAAAGGTTTTTTACTGCGAACAATACGCCCGCCAGAGAGCCGCAGTCTTCGCCACGCCCCCGACGCGCATCCAGAATTGCAGCCTGTGCGCGGGCGCGTTCCGCTGTGACGCTGGTGAATGCGCCGAGTGAAGGATCGTGCTCAGCAATACGCGCGAGGGAGGCCTCGACCATCTGGGTTGCAGTGAATGAACCCAATTTGAAACCTGCAGCAGCCTCAGCCGCTGTGATCGTGGGCGACGCCGCGCTCATGGCGTGAAGACCGGGGCAGGTTCCTGCTCATCACACAGCGGAAAATCCATGACAAGCGGCGCCATGCGATAAGCCACTGCCAGATGCTCGACGACCATAGACACGCCCTCGTCTGGAATGGTTAGCCGAAATCCTATCGCAGTCGTCTCAACAATGCGCTCGATATCCTTAGTCTCCACAGTCACGTCAACGTCCCCTGCAATTGCGATAGGGTTGTCGCCCAACCGACAATGCCCCCCTGCGCCACAATCATCTCAATCGCGGCGGCCTTGAAATGTGGAAAGTAACTCTCGGTAGCGTCAGTGATCAGCAAGCATTCGAAGCCCCGATCATTCGCCTCTCTCATGGATGTCTGGACACAGACCTCAGTGGTGACACCTGCGAAAACGAGATGGGTCACGCCAGCGTCCCGCAACATACTTTCGCAATTGGTCGCATGGAACATGCCTTTGCCTGGCTTGTCGATGATCATCTCACCTTCCAGCGGAGCGCATTCGGGTACTATGGCCGCGCCGACTTCGCCCTTCACCAGCAGCCGGCCCATGGGACCAAGATCACCAATGCAAAGCAAACCCTTGCCGCGCATGCGCTTGGCGGGCGGGCAATCGGATAGATCAGGCCGATGGCATTCGCGGGTATGCAAAATCGGCCAGCCTCGGGCGCGAAATAACGCAAGAAGCGAGGACACCACAGGAATAATCGCCTGCAGTTTCGTCACATCATTGCCCAAGGCCTCGCCAAACCCGCC
>CANBVC010000312.1 GCA_947372795.1 Beijerinckiaceae bacterium | reverse complement strand
ACGATCTCCACGACAGGTTATCTATTCGCGGGAGCCTTCTACTGGGTCTTCTGCTTTGGCATGTCGCGCTATTCACTCATGATGGAACGTCGGCTGGCCGCCGGGCGCAAGAGATAGGATCAAACATGGCCTCCATCGCTCCCGCACCCGCCGAAGAAGCCGCCGCCATCGAGATGATCGGCGTCAACAAATGGTATGGCCAGTTCCATGTGCTGCGCGATGTGAACCTGCAGGTGGGGCAGGGGGAGCGTATCGTCATTTGCGGACCTTCGGGCTCGGGCAAATCGACGCTCATCCGCTGCGTGAACCGGCTTGAGGAGCATCAGAGCGGGCGCATCATCGTGCGCGGCGTCGAGCTCACCAATGACCTGCGCAAGATCGACGAGATCCGCCGCGACGTCGGCATGGTCTTCCAGAACTTCAACCTGTTTCCGCATCTCTCCATTCTGGAGAATTGCACGCTAGCGCCGATCTGGGTGCGCAAGATGCCCAAGCGCGAGGCCGAAGACCTCGCCATGCATTATCTTGAGCGCGTGAAAATCCCCGAACAGGCGCATAAATATCCCGGCCAGTTGTCCGGCGGACAGCAACAGCGCGTCGCCATCGCAAGGGCGCTGTGCATGAACCCCAAGATCATGCTGTTCGACGAGCCCACCTCTGCGCTTGATCCTGAAATGGTGAAAGAGGTGCTCGACACCATGGTGGCTCTGGCGCGCGATGGCATGACCATGCTTTGCGTGACCCATGAGATGAACTTCGCAAGGCAGGTCGCCGACCGGGTGATCTTCATGGACCGGGGCGAGATCGTGGAGGCGAACGCGCCCGAACCCTTCTTCGCGCATCCCCAACATGAGCGCACCAAGCTCTTCCTCAGCCAGATTCTGGGGTGAGTTGACGCGCGCTGAACCCCCGGTGCAATAACAATCAACCGTCGGCGTTCGCCGGCACGGACTAACCCGCCTCGGCGAAGTATTGAGGAAACCCCATGAGCGATTCCGTGACAGTTCCCGTTTTGCAGCAGATGAAGCGCGACGGACAAAAGAGCGTCGGCTTCGTCGCATGGGATTACCAGATCGCCCTCATCGCCGAGCGCGCTGGCGCGGATTTCCTCGTGATTGGCGACAGCGTTGGCGTCAATCTGTGGGGCCACGCCAATCCGCTTGAAGTGACGCTCGACGAGATCCTGATTTGCTGCAAGGCCGTGCGCCGCGCCGCCAAACGCGCCATGCTGATCTGCGACATGCCCTATGGCCCCGTGCAGGAGGGTATGGAGACCACGCTGCGCGCCGCCGTGCGCATCGTCAAAGAAGGCGGCGCTGACATGATCAAGCTCGATGGCGCGGCGGATTATCCCGAGGCCGTGACGGCTCTGACCCGCGCTGGCATTCCCGTCTTCGCGCAATTCGGTCTGACCCCCCAGACCGCGCTGAAATACGGCATTCCCTATAGCTCCCAGAGTTCGGCCGCCGCCATGGCGACTGCGGAAGCGGCCGCCAAGCTCGTTGAAGAAGCCAAGATGCTGGAAGCCGCCGGCGCCGCCATGCTCGACTTCACCAATTCAGGCCCCGTGGCGGGCAAGGCCGTCTGTGAGGCTGTGTCGATCCCCGTGATCGGCGGCTTTGGCGGCGGGCCGTGGCTCGATGGCCGTGTGCGCCTCGCCCACACCGCTATCGGTTACGCGGAGAAGTGGATCGACTCCAAGGGCGACACCTATTTCAACGGCGCGCGCGCCACGCTCGACGCGTTCCAGGCGCTCATCGCCGACGCCCGCGCGGGCAAGCAGATCAAGGGTTGAGCCGACATGCCGAAGGTCGTTCTGGATGGAATCGAGACACGCTATGAGGTGATGGGCTCGGGCGCCCCGATCCTCATGTTCGCTCCCGGCGGCTTTGACGCGACCATCGAGAAATGGTCGACGCAGGGCGTCTACGCCAAGATCAAGCCGGTCGACAATCTCAGCAAGCATCATTCGCTGATCTTGTTCGACCGGCGCGAATGCGGCCAGTCGGGCGGGCGCGTTGAGCGCATCACCTATGCGCATTATGTGCGTCAGGCTGTGTCGCTGCTCGATCATCTGGGTATTGAGAAGGCCCATATGATGGGCGGCTGCATGGGTTGCAGCCCCGTGGCGCTCATCGGCGTGATGCATCCAGAGCGTGTGTCAAGCCTCGTGTTGTTCTGGCCCGTTGGCGGCGCTAAATATCGCCTCGCGGGACAGATGCGCTTTTCCGAACATCTCGCCTTCGTTCATCAGAATGGATTGCAGGCGGTGGTCGATCTGGTGCGCAGGGATGGCAAGGCTTTCGGCACGGATCCGCGCGGCGGTCCCTGGGCCTCGGTCATCAAGATCGATGACGCCTTCGCAGCAGCTTATGTGAAGCTCGACGTCGAGGCCTATAAGCTGATCGTGGCGGGCTGGGCGCGCACCATGTTTGATCGCGACACGGCTCCGGGAGCCGACCCCGAGGATATGCTACGTTGCTCACTGCCCGCGCTGGTCGTGCCCGGCGCCGACGCCTCGCACGCAACCTCCGCCGCGCGCTATCTGCAGGAATGTTTCCCGAAGTCTGAATACTGGGACATGCCTGTTGCGCAGCAAACCGAAGAGCCGACGACCGCGCGGCTGCTGGAGTTTTTAGGCAAGCATTGATTTTATCAACGCTCCCCCCTGTGGGTCACCACAAGGGGGAGGGATGCTTCAGGCGTTGCGCTAATATCAAGCGCGCATGTTGCCGTAAGGCGGGCGGGGAATGTTGAGATGCGCTTTCCTTAGCGCCACCGACCAGCGGTCCCGCAGATCATGGAAATAGGGATCGATATGGTCGATCCGATGCTTGATTTCGAGATCAGGCGCATCGCGACGCAGCAGCGCTATGTCGATCGGGAGGCCAACGCCCAGATTGGAGCGCATGGTTGAGTCCATGGATACGAGCCCCAGTTTCAGGGAATCGTAAATCTCGCTGTCGAAATTGACCGCGCGATCAAGCACCGGCTTTCCGTATTTATGTTCACCGATTTGAAGATAGGGCGTGTCTTCGGTCGCCTCGATGAAATTGCCCGCCGAATAGATCATGAAAAGACGCATGCGGCGGCCCTTCAGCTGGCCGCCCAGCAACAGCGTCACGTCAAAGTTCACTTCGTTCGAGGAAGCGCCCAGCGTGTCGCGCACCTT
>CANBVC010000311.1 GCA_947372795.1 Beijerinckiaceae bacterium | reverse complement strand
GATGCCTCAAACATGGCGAACCTCTGGCGCTGCATCCAAGAGCAGCTTGAAGCGGTCGTGAAAATTGATTGGGGCGACACGAACGGCGGCAACAAGATAATCGTCCGCGAGCAACTGAACGGCCTGCGCCTCAGCAAGGACAAGGACGGGCACCCGGCAATCTTCGCGGGGCGCAGGAAGCGCCTCCTTTGCGACAAGAAACCGATACTGGTCCTCGACGCGACGGGCGACGAGGACCTCCTGCGCCTCGCCGCGCCTCATTTGGGCGAAGTAACCCGTGCCCGCGCCAAAGCGCCCCATGCGCGGGTCGTGCAAGTTGTCGATCAGCGGTTCGGTATGCGGGCCATGTGCCCGCACGAGACGGACGACGAAGCCGCATCAGCCCGGAAGGAAAGCAAGCGACAGCGTATCGCCGAGACGACCGAGGCCGTTGCCGGGGGCAAAAGTGCGGGGCTTCTTTCATATAAGGCCTTCGAAGAGGCGGTCGTGGGCAAGCTGCCCAGCAACATCATCCCCGGCCATTTCCAGTTGCTGCGCGGCCGGAATACTTGGGAGCATGTTTCAGTGCTGGCCGTCGTCGGGCGACCGCTCCCCCAGGCGAAGGAGCTGGAGCGCGTGGCGGCGATCCTTTGCTACGACCAGCCGCAAGCAATCGGGCAAGGGCTCATGATGGCGGAGGGCCGTGCTTGGCACCGGATGCGCGACGCTGCGCCGGTCGAAGGCAAGCGGGAGGTTCACCCGGACGCATGGTGCGAGAAGGTCCGGCGGCAGATTACTGAGGCGGAAGTCGAGCAGGCGATTGGCAGGGGGCGCGCTGTGAGGCGCGGCGCTGTCGATCCTTTGACGGTCCTGGTCTTCGGCCAGACGCCGGTAGCCTGCGCGGTCGATCAGCTCGTCAGTTTCGCGGAGGTCGAGCCCGACGAGGTGATCCTGTTCGCGGCCCGACATGGGATCGAGCTTACTTGCCCGGCGCACCTCAGCTCAGTCGCGCCCGATCTGTTTCCGTCGCTAGAGGCGGCGCGGTCCATGGTGAGGCGGAGGAGTGGGTCAAATCGTAGTATATATCTTAATCTACAGAATGACCCACTCCTCACACCGCATAAGTACCAACTCGCGGGCGCGGGGCAGCGCAGCCACGACTACCGCTTCGATCCGGCGCGGGTCACGGACGTCGCAGCTTGGTTTGAGGCGTACCTCGGCCAACCGCTGATGACCATCAAAAGCAAGATGCGGTCGTCCGAGGCGCCTGACCAATGCAAGGCCAAAACAAACGTGATCCGCCTGCCTCTCCCACCTCGCCGCGCATACGTGTGTGATGCGCCGCAACCCGACGAGGTGCAAGTATGCTTCGGTCGGCCGTTGATCGATGCCTACCCTAAAGCCTGCCCACTAAATCTGCGTGCTAACACGTTGAAATCAAGCATCTTGATTCCAAACTCAACCTTCGACCGCCACCCCAGCAATGAAGGATCAATCGCATGTCGCGTCTGAAAAACGGCCACTGGCTTCCCGGCGTCAGCGGCAACCCACAAGGTCGCCGCCCTGTCCCCGCGGAAGTTAAAGAGATGTTTTCCGCCTTAGTCCCGGAAGCAGTCGGCGCCCTAGCCGACGCGCTGCGCGGCGACGACGAGAAGCTGCGCCTACAGGCGGCGCGAGCCATCCTCGACCGCGCGTTGGGTCGGCCTCACCAATCTGCTTCAATCGAGACCAGCAACGAGAGCGGTCCGCAGGCGCACCTCGCCGCATTGATGGCGACGGCCACCGCCACACAGGCCCGCCTAGCGGCCAGTGAAGGCCAACGCGCTGAAGCCGTGGCAATCCTCGCGACCGGCATGTTCACGCCCCACCCCGACCGCTAACACAAAGCCGCCGGGCACAATCTCGGCGGCGATAGCTGCCTATATCAAGCCGCTTCTTCGAGGATGTCATAGACGGCCTGCCGCGAGCACCCGTGCTCCTTGGCAATCTTTGAGATCGGCTTCCCGGCCGCCTTCGCCTCCCTGATGGCGGCGCGGTCGAGGCGGCGCTTTCCTCCCGTGTAGACACCTTCGGTTTTCGCCTTGGCGATCCCTTCCAGTTGGCGCTCGCGCCTCAGGTTCGTTTCGAACTCAGCGAATACGCCGAGCATCCCGAGGAACGCCTTCCCGCTGGCAGTAGAAGTGTCGAAATCCTGCTCCGTCACCTTCAACGCGATGCCATTGTCCTCAAACTCCTTCACAAGCACGGATAGGTCCCCGATAGATCGGGCAAGGCGGTCGATGCGAGTCACGACTAGCGTATCACCTTCGCGCATAAAGTTGATTATGTCTCGCAGGACATCACGCCCTTTGAGGCTCGTCCCTGACCTCTTCTCCGCTCTAATTTTGCTTCGCTCACACCCGGCAGCTTCTAGGGCTGCCATCTGTGTGGCGACATCCTGATCAAGTGTGGAAACGCGGGCATATCCGAAGAGCATGGGGGCGACCTCTCTCGTCAACGATCTGTCAAGTTAGATTCTAGACCCGTCGCCCAATATGTCAAGTCGATTTAAAATAGACCCTAAATTGACACCCTTTCGCGTCAAGTTCGCCTGTCAAGCTGCGGTATACCCTGAACCGACACGAGTTAACCGGCGCCCAGCACCGGAAGGCGAACGCGCGCCCCTCACGACCATGGCCTCTCGCGCCAGCGCACGCCCGGCGCATGGCACGCCCCGACGTAGACGCGGACGGACGTAGCGGCCAACGCCCACGAAATAAATGCGAACGCAGACGTGCGGCCGACGAGGTGCCAAAGCCAAAACACCCCCCGGCCCCGGGGACCACCGGAGGGGGCGCTGACCATGGACCCGTGGGTGTTTCGCCAAATGGAACAATTACCCCCCCGGGGGTCTGACTACCAACCTCTCTCCGCACTGAAAAACCAGCGGTTGGGATAGAGAGGCGCTGCGATCAGCGGGTGATACATCCCGCCTTCGGCACAGCTCTCGCAGCGCCTTTTGTGTGACAGCTCGCCACCATCGCCTGCGACTGATCGATTGTTGTTGCCTGGCCCTGAGTAATTCCTAGCCTTCGACCTGCGCCTGGCCTTCGATTCCGCGAAGCCGGGCCATCGCAGGGAAGGACGACGATGGCGATTGTGGCAGCTTCGACATGCAGGGCGTTAACAGCCTGCGGCCTCGCGCTCGCGGCCTCTTGCGCCCCGCCCATGGGCGCGCGCGCAGACGAGGGCGG
>CANBVC010000310.1 GCA_947372795.1 Beijerinckiaceae bacterium | reverse complement strand
TTGCCGGGCGGAGATCGTACCGTTCAGGGTCCCAACGCAACCCTTGAGGTCACGCCCCAACAGGCGCAGGCCATTGCGGTGGCGCAACAAGGCGGCGGCCTGTCTCTCGTTCTGCGAAGCCTTCAGGACGGCGGTAAAACGTCAGCCATCGATAAAGGCGAGACCATCTCAGTCATCCGGTTTGGCATTGAGTCGACGCTTGGTCGGGCTGGCGGTCGCCAATGAAAACCATAGTGAAAAATATTTACGGACTGGAATGGAGCGCCTCCATGCAGACGACGGTCAGGAACCTTTCAAACGCCATGAGCCTCTGCCTGCTGGCGTTTGGCCTCATCTGCATTGGGGCGGATGGCGCGGGCGCGCAGCAGCGAGCGTCAAAGCCGCAGGCCTCCGTCACCAATGTAGCGGCGCGGTCTATCAGTCTTGGGGTTGGTCGCTCTGTGATCCTGGACCTTCCCAGCGACGCAGCGGAAATTTTCGTGGGTGATCCGAAGGTGGTCAACGCCGTCGTGCGATCCACGCGCAAACTCTATGTCATCGCCGCAACTTTTGGGCAGACGTCTATTTATGCGCTGGATGCGCAGGGAGAGCGGATCTCCGAATATCAGATTTCTGTGGAGCGCGATCTTTCGCAATTGCAGGATGCGCTGCGGACCACCCTTCCCAAATCTAACATCTCGGTAAAAACGTCGCAAAATTCCGCGTCGGGGGGCGCGGGCGGTCAGGCTACGGTCATTCTTGGCGGAACTGCTGACTCGGCTGCCGAGGCCCAAACGGCTTACGACATCGCAAGCGCATTTGTTCCGCCTGAGGGTGGCAAGATCGTCAACACAATCACCTTGCGCGGGCGTGATCAGGTCATGCTGAAGGTGACGATTGCGGAAGTTCAACGCACCGTCGTCAAACAACTTGGCGTCAAGGATATGATCGCCCGGGGATCGTGGGGCTCCTGGTCCACGAATAATGGTTTTTCCGTCAATCCGACTGCGCTGACGAGTGGCGGATTGCAGCTCGGCAATCCTGCCGCGCTGGCCGCCAGTTCGACGATCCATGGGTTGACCGCCCAAATCCAGGCCTTTGAGCGCAATGGCGTGGCGAAAATTCTCGCAGAGCCCACTGTGACGGCGGCCTCTGGTGAGGCGGCGAAATTCACGGTCGGTGGAGAAGTCCCGGTCCCACAGTCCGAGTCCTGCAATGGAACGGTCTGTACGGTCGGCGTCAGCTTCAAACCCTATGGCGTCGGTTTGAACTTCACGCCTGTGGTGCTGGGGGAGGGGCGCATTCTCTTGCATGTCGCCACTGAGGTCACGGAAATTGATCCCAGCACGACGGTCAAATTCACCAACGTCGCCGTTCCCGGGTTCCGGACCCGCAAGAATGAGACGTCTGTCGAAATTCCATCTGGGGGATCGATGGTCACGGCGGGATTGATCCAATCAGTTTCGAAGCAGGCGATAGAGGGGCTGCCCGGCTTGATGAACCTGCCGATCCTTGGCGCCTTGTTTCGGTCGCGCGACTATCAGCGTCAGGAGACGGAGCTGATGATCGTGGTCACGCCCTATATCGCGCGATCCGTGAATCCGCAGGAAGTGGCCCGTCCGACAGATGGCCTGTCTGACGCCACTGATCCCCAGAGCGTCATGCTCGGAAGGGTCAACAGGCTCTACGCCACAACGGATAATCCCCAGGTCATCAAGAATTTCAAAGGCAAGATTGGATTCATTGCAGATTAGCCCTTTATTGAAGGACCTACCGATATGATGGTTTTAAACTATCCGGGCGCAGCGCATTTGTTCTCCACCGTTTTGCGCGCCAGCCTTTTTGTCTTCACGCCTTTGACGCTTGCCGGCTGCACTGATCGGCTGGCGACGGGCTCCACAATTTCTGACGATTATAAGCTGCGTCACCCGATCGTTCTGGGTGAAAAAGCTGTAACCCTGCATTTGCTTCCCGGCGCCAAGCTCGACGAACCAACCAAGCGGCGTCTGGCTCAGTTTGCGGCTGATGCGCAAGAGGAAGGCTTGGGCCTTGTCGAGATCCTTGTGCCAGCGGGAGCGATCAACGAAGCGGAGGCGCGCGCCGCCCTGCCCCAGATCAAGGCTGCGCTCCAGATGTCTGCGGTCAGCGTTGGTTCGTATCCATCTGCAGGTTCACGCACACCATCTCCCCTTCGCATATCTTATCGCGCGGTGCGCGCTGCGGTGACGCATGCATGCGGACAATGGCCTGTCGATCTCGCCTCAGGCTCTTCGCTGGAGTCCTGGGATAACAAGCCCTACTGGAACCATGGATGTTCCTATCAAAAAATGATCGCTGCACAGGTCGATGATCCCCATGATCTCGAAGCCCCGCGCGCGACGCCGCCGGGAGATTTCCGCACCCGCGCGCGCGCCATCGAAAAGATTCGGCAGGGCGCCGATCCCGCGACCGCTTGGGCTAGCTCGCAAATTGGCGCCGCCTCCGTTGGAGGCAAATGACCATGGTCGGATCCCAGCCGCTGGACATGGACGCAAACATTGGCGTAATCGCGCCGATTCCCCGCGTCACCATTCACGTCTTTTGCGAATCGTCATCGCTCAGTGCGATGATGGAAAACGCCGCCGCAGACAGGCGCATGCAGAAAGCCATTGTAAAGAATCGTATCGGCGGCATTTCCGCTGCCCTCGCCGCCTATCGGGAAGAGCAGGCGGCCGATGTCATCGTTCTGGAGGTGGGAAGCGATAGCGGTTCCTTTCTTAGGGATCTCGATGGTCTCGCGCAGTTTTGTGATGATGGTACTCGGGTGCTCGTTATAGGGCGGATCAATGACGTTAGCTTTTATCGCGCCTTGATCGCGCGGGGCGTCAGCGAGTATCTGGTGGAGCCCTTGAGCGTGCTGGAATTTGTTCGGGCTGTTTCAGAACTTTACTCCCGACCCGGCGGCAGTCCGCTGGGACGCCTTGTCGCCGTTTATGGGGCCAAGGGCGGCGTCGGCTCATCTACGGTCGCCCATCATCTGGCGTGGTCCATCGCAACGAAGCTCGATACGTCGGTGGTGCTCGTTGATCTTGATCTTCCCTTCGGGACGGCGGGCCTCGATTTCAATCAGGACCCGTTGCAGGGTGTCGCCGAAGCGGTCTATTCGCCTGAACGGCTCGACGCCAACATGCTCGATCGGCTCATGACCAAATGTGACGATCGCCTATCCTTGTTGGCCGCCCCTGCGACCCTCGGACGAGAATATGA
>CANBVC010000309.1 GCA_947372795.1 Beijerinckiaceae bacterium | reverse complement strand
CTCGTGACCTTCGCCGATGGGTCCGTGACGGCTGGCATGGCCATGCCGGATATGCGCACCCCCATCGCCCATTGCCTCGCCTATCCGGACCGGGTTCAAACCAAGGCGCCGCGGCTCGATCTCGCCGCCATCGGCTCGCTCACCTTCGAGCGGCCCGATTTCGAACGCTTCCCAGCGTTAAGGGTGGCGATGGATTGCCTGAAGGTCGGGGGCAGCCTGCCGACGGTGCTCAACGCCGCCAATGAAATCGCAGTCGAAGCCTTTCTCGACGGGCGCATCGGTTTCCACGAGATCGCCAGTCTCGTGGAACGCATCTGCGAAGACGCTGTGCGCCGGGGCGACGACGGGGAACCGCGCACCGTAGGGGATGCGCTGGCGATTGACGGAATGACAAGACAGCGGACGCGCGAAGCGCTGCTGATGTGAGGATCGGGCCGGATCGGCCCCGGAGGCATGATGTCACTTTTTTCCAATCTTTCGTCCTTCGCAGGCTATGTCTGGCCGTTTCTGCTCGTGCTTGGCATCGTGGTGTTCTTCCACGAGCTTGGCCATTTCATGGTCGGGCGCTGGTGCGGGGTGAAGGCAGATGTCTTTTCTATGGGCTTCGGGCCTGAGATTTGGGGACGCGTCGATCGCCATGGCACGCGCTGGCGCCTCGCGCTGATCCCGCTGGGCGGCTATGTAAAGTTCCATGGCGACGCCAACGCCGCTTCGGCGGGCGCCGATACGATTGGCATGTCGGAAGAGGACATGCGCGTCAGCTTCGTCACCCAGCCCGTCTGGAAGCGCGCCCTGATTGTGGCCGCCGGGCCTTTCGCCAACTTCATTCTCGCCATCTTCATCTTCGCGGGCGTGGCCTTTTTCGTGGGGCAGGGGGTGCTGACGCCCCGTATCGAGGCTCTGCGGCCGGGCGAAGTGGCGGAAGCGGCCGGTTTCAAGCCGGGCGACCTCATCCGCACCATCAATGGCAAGCCGATCGAGAGCTGGAGCGAGATGCAGCGCATCGCCCAGGCCTCCGCCGAAATTCCCCTCGACTTTGTTGTTGAGCGCGACGGCAAGGATGTCGCCCTCACAGTCACGCCCAAGCTGCGGGTCATCGACACGCCATTCGGCAAGAACCGGGTCGGCCTCATCGGTCTGATGGGCTCCTCAAAGCCTGAGGATTGGCAGATCAAGCGCTTCGGTCCCCTTGAGGCGGTGGCGCAGGGGGCTATGGAGACCTGGTATATCTGTGAGCGCACGGGCAGCTTCCTTGCGGGGCTGGTCATGGGCACGGAGTCGATCGATCAGGTGTCAGGTCCCATTGGCACGGGATATCTCGCCGGCAAGGTTGCGACTTTTGGCTTCGCCGCCCTGATGAATTTGGCGGCGGTCCTCTCCGTTTCGGTCGGTCTGCTCAATCTCCTGCCCATCCCCATGCTTGATGGTGGGCATCTCCTGTTCCAGGCCGTCGAAGCGCTGAAGGGCAAGCCGATGAGCGAGCGGGCGCAGGAATTTGCGTTCCGGTTGGGGTTTTTGTTTGTGGCTGTTTTGATGTTATTTACCACGTTCAACGACGCCTGGAAGCTTCTGCGTGGCTGAAACTTTCTCACCCTTTAAGAATATCCTGAAAATACAATTGGTTATCGGGTGGCCTGAAAGTGGCTCTGGAGCCACGCTCTGGTTAAAAAACGGTCAACAGGGTGAATCCGCATTTGCACGACCGTTCAAACTCTGTAGAAACCTAACTTGGCGGTGTAGTCAGGGTCCTCGGGTCCAGATTCGCCTTGGATACGGGCTGTGCCCGTGACAACGTTTTAGACGGGGACCGTGTTCCATATGCACTCCATCAGGGCATCCATGAAACGGCTCGTACTTACGACAGCTCTTGTTTCTGTTGCGTCATGTTTCGTTACGGGGGCTTACGCCCAGTCCGTCGAAGTTCGCGGCAGCCAGCGTGTCGACTCCGAGACCATCCGTAACTATTTCAGCGGCACCGATCCGGCGCGCGTCAATCAGGCGGTGAAGGAGCTTTACGCCACTGGCCTCTTCTCCTCGGTGCGCACCGAGCGGTCGGGCGGCAAGATCGTCGTCTTTGTGACGGAAAATCAGCTCATCAACCGTGTGGCCTTCGAAGGCAACAGCAAGCTGAAGAGCGAAGTGATCTCCTCCGAGATCCAGTCCAAGTCCCGTGGCGCCTATAGCCCTTCGATGGTTCAGGCGGATATTGAGCGCATCCTTGATCTTTATCGCCGTGGCGGCCGTTCCGACGCCGCCGTCACCGTGCGCACCGTCGATTTGCCCAATGGCCGCGTGGACGTGGTGTTCACCGTTAATGAAGGTGGCAAGACCGGCATTCGCGCCATTGACTTCCGCGGGAACGAAGCCTTCTCGACCTCGCGTCTGCGTAATTTGATGCAGACGACGGAGATGAATTGGCTCTCCTTCTTCAAGTCGACCGACGTTTACGATCCCGATAAGATCGCCTCCGATCAGGAGCTGATCCGTCGCTTCTATCTCAAGAACGGCTATGCGGATTTCCGTATCGTTGGTTCTGACGTTCACTACAATCCGGAAGGCAAGGGCTACGACCTTGTCGTGACCGTTGACGAAGGGCGCCAGTATCGCGTCGGCGCCATCAACGTTGAAACCCAGATCCCCGATCTTGACCGTACTGTGCTCGCCAATACGGTGAAGCTGGCGGTCGGGGACGTCTATAATGGCGATCTCGTCGACAAGTCGGTCGAGGCCATGACGCGCGAAGTCGCGCGCAAGGGCTATGCCTTCTCCTCCGCTCGCCCGCGCGGCGAGCGCGATCCTGCCACTGGTCTGATCACCCTCAGCTTCGTGGTCGAGGAAGGCCCGCGCGTCTATGTCGAGCGCATCAATGTGCGCGGCAACACCCGCACCCGCGATTACGTCATTCGCCGCGAATTCCCCCTGGGGGAGGGCGACGCCTATAATCGCGTGTTGGTGGACAAGGCCGAAAAGCGCCTGAACGGGCTTGGCTATTTCAAGAAGGTCCGCATAACCAACGAGCCGGGCTCTGCGCCCGATCGTATCGTGCTGAATGTGGATGTGGAAGATCAGTCGACCGGTTCGTTCTCGATCTCTGGTGGCTATTCTACGGTTGACGGCGTCATCGCAGAACTTGCGGTCAGCGAGTCCAACTTGCTCGGTCGCGGCCAGTTCGCCCGCGTCGCCGTGACAGGCGGCCAGCGCACGCGTGGCGTCGATTTCTCCTTCAC
>CANBVC010000308.1 GCA_947372795.1 Beijerinckiaceae bacterium | reverse complement strand
CCCGCGTCGAGCGGCAGCAAGTCCTGCGGCATGTCATGGGGAATGGCGAAATAGAGCGCGTCGCAATGGGTGCGATAGTCCGGCCATTTCTGGTCAGCGCGAAAATCCGCCACGCAGGATTTGATCTCCACGATATGAATGGAGCCATCGTCGCCCACGGCCACAAGATCGGCGCGCCGGCCGCTCGCCAAAGCCACTTCCGGCAAGGTCGAATAGCCAAGCGAGCGCAAGAGACGTCGCACGCCACGCGCCACCGCGAGCGCCGTTGGCGATTGGCGCCCGTCAGGCTTCAGCTCAATTTCTTGCACGTGCATCCGATAAAATCATCGAGGCGGCTTTTTCGGCGATCATCATGGTGGGTGAGTTGGTGTTGCCCGAGGTGATGCGCGGCATCACCGAAGCGTCGGCGATGCGCAGGCCAGCGATTCCACGCACCTGCAGGCGCTCGTTCACCACAGCCATAGGGTCCTCGTCGACGCCCATCTTCGCGGTGCCGACGGGGTGGAAGATGGTGGTCCCAAGATCGCCTGCCGCGCGCAGCAGATCCTCGTCCGACGTCACATGTGCGCCGGGGCGGAATTCTTCTGGCTTGAAGGGCGAGAGCGCGGGCGCCTGGCAGAGCCTGCGGGCGACCTTCAGCGAATCAACCGCCACGCGCTGGTCCTCGGCATGCGAGAGATAATTCGGCTGGATGGTGGGATGGTCGCTCGCGTCGGGCGAAGTCGCATGGATCGAGCCGCGACTCGCAGGGCGCAAATTACACACGCTGGCGGTGATCGCGCCGAAGCTGTGCATGGGCTCGCCGAACTTGTCGAGGGAGAGTGGCTGGATGTGGAACTGCAGATTCGCTGTGGCGTAATCGGCGCTCGAACGCGTGAAGAGCCCGAGCTGCGATGGCGCCATTGTGAGCGGGCCGCGCCGGAAGAGCGCATAGTCGATGCCCATCTTCATGCGCTTCAGCAACGACTGATATTCCACATTCATGGTGCGCGTGTTCGAGACTTTATAGATCGGGCGGATTTGCAGATGGTCCTGCAGATTTTCGCCGACGCCCGGCAGGTGCTGCGCCATGGGCAAGCCGAGTTTCGACAGGCGCTCGCCATCGCCAATGCCTGAGAGTTCGAGCAATTGCGGCGTGCCGACTGCGCCTGCGCTGAGAATCACCTCGCCGGTGCAGCGCGCCTCATGCAACTCGCCATGCTGGCGGTAGACGACGCCCACGGCGCGTCCATTCTCAATGATGATCCGCTCCACCTGGACGCGGATTTCTATCGCGAGGTTGTCGCGTTCGAGAATGGGGTTCAAAAAGCCGCGCGCCGCGCTCCAGCGCCGCCCGCGTTTCTGGTTCAACTGGAAATAGGACCCGCCTTCATTGTCGCCGGTGTTGAAGTCGTCGACCTTGGGAATGCCGATTTCAGCGGCGGCGTCGCGTACGGCGTGGAGAATGGGCCAGTGCATGCGCGGTTCTTCCACGCGCCATTCGCCGCCTGCGCCATGAAGCTTGTTGGCGCCGCCGTAATGATCCTCATGGCCCCTGAAGATGGGCAAAACATCATCCCAGCCCCATCCCCTAAGGCCGAGCTGGCGCCAGCCGTCATAATCGGCCGCCTGCCCGCGCATGTAGATCATGGCGTTGATGGCTGAGCAGCCCCCGACCACGCGACCGCGCGGATAGGCGAGCGCGCGCCCGTTGAGGCCCCTCTCTTCCTGCGTCCTGAACATCCAGTCAGCGCGTGGATTGCCGATGGCGAAGAGGTAACCGACAGGAATGTGGAACCAGATCCAGTCGTCCTTGCCGCCGGCTTCCAGCACCAGCACCGTATTGCGCGCGTCCGCCGTCAGGCGGTTGGCGAGCACGCAGCCCGCCGATCCCGCGCCGATTACGATATAGTCAAAACTTGGGGCGGCGTCGTTGGGGGGCATGGATGGGGTCCGGGTGGCGGCGACGCCCCCTTTTACCGCCGATCCGTAGCTCGCGCCAAGCGCGCTGCTGCGGGGCGACATGAGCATTTGGTCTTGCTAGTCTGGCCCCCAGCCTTCGCAACATCCGGCGCCGCCCATGAACAAGATCTTCTCCGCCCTTCCGACCACCATCTTCGAGGTCATGTCCTCCCTCGCCCGTGAGAAACAGGCGATCAATCTGGGTCAGGGCTTCCCCGACGATCCCGGTCCCGAAGACGTGCGGCGCATCGCGGCTGACGCTACCCTGAATGGCTACAATCAATATCCGTCGATGATGGGCATTCCCGAGCTGCGGCATGCCATCGCGGATCACTACCGCCGCTTTCAGGGTATAGCGCTCGATCCCCTGCAAGAGGTTATGGTCACGTCGGGCGCGACCGAGGCGCTGGCGGGCGCTATTTTCGGCGTCATCGAGCCCGGCGACGAAGTGGTGCTCTTCCAGCCGACTTATGACGCCTACCTTCCGCTGGTGTTGCGCGCGGGCGGCGTGCCGCGCCTCGTGGCCCTGCAGCCGCCGCACTGGACCTTCACCGAGGCGGATCTTGCGGCCGTCTTTTCGCCGCGCACCCGTGCGGTCATCTTCAACAATCCGCTCAATCCCAGCGGCATCGTCTATGAGCGTGCGCAGATTGAATTGCTTGCGCGCTTTTGCGCGAAGTTCGACGCCATCGCCATCTGCGATGAGGTCTGGGAACATGTGGTCTTCGACGGGCGCCGGCATGTCTCCATGCTGGAGATTCCCTCCATGCGCGAGCGCACGATCAAGATCGGCAGCGCTGGCAAGATTTTCTCGCTCACGGGCTGGAAGGTGGGCCTTGTCGCGGCGGCGCCTGCCCTGATGAAGGTCATCGCCAAGGCGCACCAGTTCCTCACCTTCACCACGCCGCCCAGTCTGCAGGTGGCTGTCGCTTACGGGCTCGGTAAGGATGAAGATTATTTCACGCAGATGCGCGCGAGCTTCCAGCGTAGCCGAGATCGTTTTTGCGAAGGGCTCATCGCGCGTGGCTTTCCGGTGATCCCCAGTCAGGGAACTTATTTCGTTAATGTCGACATTGGCGCGCTCGGTCTCGACGACGATGTAGCCTTCTGCATGCAGCTTGTGGAGCGCTACGGAGTTGCGGCGATTCCGGTTTCCGCTTTTTATGCGCAGGACCATGTGCGCACGGTGGTGCGTTTTTGTTTCGCCAAGAATGATGCGACTCTCGATGCGGGGCTTGAGCGCCTCGAACACGCCGTCGCCGATCTCAAGAAAGGGGCCGCATGATGCGCGGGTTTGTCTTTGCT
>CANBVC010000307.1 GCA_947372795.1 Beijerinckiaceae bacterium | reverse complement strand
ATGAACAATGCCCGCGCGCAGGGTGAGGGCTATACGCGCCTGCTCCCACAGGGACACGAGCCACCGCCCTTCCTCATCGTCTGCGATGTCGGCCATTGCTTTGAGATTTACGCCAACTTCCGACGCGACGGGAAAGCCTTCGACCAGTTTCCCGACCGCCGCGCTTTCCGCATTTATCTCGAAGACCTGCGCAGCGACGCCACCCGCGAGTTGCTCAGCGCCATCTGGACCGATCCGCTCTCCCTTGATCCCGCCCGCAAATCGGCTCGCGTGACGCGGGAAATCGCCGAGCGGCTGGCCGCCGTTTCAAAGGCGCTCGAAATAAAAGGCTGCGACGCCGAAGATGTCGCCATGTTCCTCATGCGCTGCCTTTTCACTATGTTTGCGGAGGATGTGAGCCTGCTGCCGGAAAAGAGCTTCAAGCAGGTGCTGGAGCGCTGCGAAGAGGCGCCGCAAACCTTCCCCCATGATGTCGGCCAGCTCTGGGAAGTCATGGACAGGGGCGGCTACGCCCACGCCATTCGCAAGACTGTGCCGCAGTTCAACGGCGCCTTCTTCAAGCAGCGCAAGGTGCTGCCGCTTGGGCGCGAGGAGATCGGCGAATTGCGACAGGCCGCCAGCCATGATTGGCGCGAGGTGGACCCATCCATTTTCGGCACTCTGCTCGAACAGGCGCTTGATCCCAATGAACGGCGCAAGCTCGGCGCCCATTACACGCCGCGCGCCTATGTGGAGCGGCTGGTCATCGCCACGGTGATCGAGCCGCTGCGCGACAAATGGAAATCCACCATGGGCACCATCGCCCGCTACAAGGACGAGGCGGCGGCGCTGGGCCTGCACGATCCACGGCGCGATGCGGCGATCAGGAAGGCGCGCGCCCTCGCCATGACCTTCCACGCGGAACTCTGCCTCACCCGCGTGCTCGACCCCGCCTGCGGCACGGGCAACTTTCTTTATGTGGCCCTCGAACTCATGAAGCGACTTGAGGGCGAGGTGGTGGATGCGGTGGAGGCTTTGGGCGGGCAGGAAGAGCCTGCATGGCTCGACCGGCAGAATGTAGACCCCCATCAGTTTCTGGGCATGGAGGTCAATCCGCGCGCGGGGGCCATCGCCGAACTGGTGCTTTGGATCGGCTTTCTTCAATGGCATTTCCGCACCCGCTCCGATCCCCCGCCCCCGCCGATCCTGAAGGCGTTTAAAAACATAAGCGTGATGGATGCGGTTCTGGAGGCGGACAAGGCGCTGGCCCGCGATGAGCGCGGCAAGCCTCTGTCGCGACCGGGGCCGGATGGGAAGGCCGAGCCCATTTATCGATACGACAAGCCGCGCCGTCCGCAATGGCCGGAGGCGAATTATATCGTGGGCAATCCGCCGTTCATTGGCGGCAAGGATTTGCGCGCGCCTTGGCGATGATTATGCGCAGGCGCTATGGGCCGCACATCCACATATGAACGAGAGCGCCGACTTCGTCATGTATTGGTGGGACCGCGCGGCGGAGCTTGTGACGCGCAAGGATACTGCCCTGCGGCGCTTTGGCTTTGTCACCACCAACTCCATTTCGCAGGTTTTTCAACGACGTGTCATGGAGCGCCATTTAAAGGGCAAAGCGCCCGTGCGTCTCATCATGGCCGTGCCCGATCACCCCTGGACCAAGGCGACGTCCGACGCAGCCGCCGTGCGCATCGCCATGACAGTTGCGGAAGCGGGCGCAGGCGAAGGGCGTCTGTTGGAAGTGACGCGCGAAATTGGCTTGGCGACGGACGCACCTGTCATCGAATGTGCGGAACGCGCAGGCGTCATCAATTCGGATTTAACGGTGGGGGTAGATGTTACCGTCGCTATCGCCTTGAAGGCGAACGAGGGACTGTCGTCACCGGGCGTGAAGCTGCATGGCGCAGGCTTCATCGTCACGCCGCAGCAGGCCGCTTTTCTGGGGCTAGGAAAACGCCCCGGGCTTGAAAAGCATATTAGCGATTACCGCAATGGACGCGACCTTACATCGCGTCCTCGCGGGGCGGTGGTGATCGACCTTTTCGGCCTCGGCGCCGATGACGTGCGGAAACAGTATCCCGAGGTCTATCAACATCTGGTCCAGACGGTGAAGCCAGAGCGGGATCGCAACAATCGCGCAACCTATAGAGACAACTGGTGGATCTTCGGCGAACCCCGGCGCGAGCTCCGCCCTGCGCTAGCAAACCTCCCCCGCTACATCGCCACGGTCGAAACCGCCAAGCATCGCATCTTCCAATTTCTCGACGCTTCGATTTTGCCGGACAATATGCTTGTGGCGTTTGCTGCGAATGATGCTTTCACACTCGGTATATTGTCTTCGCGAATTCATCAGAATTGGACGACCGCAAATGCGGGCTCGCTTGGCGTCTACATAGGCGATGTTCGTTACACAAAATCCCGCTGCTTCGATCCCTTCCCCTTCCCACTCGCCACGCCCGCGCAAAAGAAACACATCAGCGCCATTGCGGAAGAGCTGGACGCACATCGCAAGCGCGTGCTTGCAGACCATGCCCATCTCACCCTGACCGGCCTCTACAATGTTCTGGAGCGTCTGCGCGCCGGCGCCACGGCGTCCGAACTCGAGGAGGCCGAGCGGCGCATCTTTGATGACGGACTCGTGCTGATCATGAAAGAACTTCACGACGAACTCGATGAGGCCGTCGCAGGCGCCTATGGCTGGCCCGCCGATCTGCCCGCCAAGGACATGCTCGCCCGCCTCGTCGCCCTCAACAAGGAGAGGGCGCAGGAGGAGGCGCGCGGCCTCGTTCACTGGCTGCGTCCCGATTACCAGGTTCCCCGCTTCGGCTCGGCGAAAGACAAGGCGGAGCTCGATCTTGTGGGCGGCGCCATGGCGCCCGGCCTCGCCGCCTCCGCCGCCAAACCCAGCTTCCCCGCCGACGACGTGGCCCAGACCGCGGCCATCATGGCGAAACTCGCCGCAGCACCAAGGCCCCTAGACGCGATCATGCTGTCGGGCGCCTTCAAACAGGGCCGCCGCATCGCCCCGCGCGTCGACGCCACCCTCGCCGCGCTGGTGCGCGCAGGCTTCGTCTCCCGCGTCGATGGCGGCGCGGGCTTCGTGCTGCATCGCTAGCTGACGACGCTGCTCACCACCGCCGCGCGGCCACCCACAGCCGCCACTGGCGGCGCCATTGGGGTGTCTGAATGACCGTCTTGAAGGGGTCGTAGCCCGGCTTTTCCATGGCGGCGAGATAGGGCTCCACCAGGGCCAGCGGCAGGAAGGC
>CANBVC010000306.1 GCA_947372795.1 Beijerinckiaceae bacterium | reverse complement strand
GAAGGGCCAGTGGACATAGACCCCGAAGCCCGGATCGAAGGCGCTGGAATGGCTCGGCATGCAGGCCTTATGGCATGCCCGCGCGTTCGGGTCATCCGAAGATCAGTGACCCTTGCCTTCGCCTGAGAGACGGTCTGTAAAGGCGAGCAAAAGGCCAGAGATCACGAAGGTGACATGAATGATCACCGACCACATCAGCTCGCGGTCGGAGGTTTTGGCGATATCCATGAAGCCGCGCAAAAGCTGGATCGCCGAGATCGCGACGATGGAGGCGAGCAGCTTCAGCTTGAGGCCGGTGAAATCAATCTTCGACATCCATTCGGGCCATTCTTCATTGGCCGATGTGGTGATGCGGGAGACGAAGTTTTCGTAGCCCGAGAACACCACGATGATCACGAGGCTCGCGGTCAGGCTGAGATCTATCAGGCCCAGAATGTCCAACACCAGATCAGATTCGCTGGCGTTCAGAATGTTCGGAACCATGTGAATGAGGTGCTGGATGTCTTTCACCACCAACGCCACAACGCCCACAATGAGGCCGAGATAAATGGGGGCGAGCAGCCAGCGGCTGCTGAACAAAATCTTTTCAAGAACCCGTTCGATCATGGCGGCGACCTCTGCGACGCCTGCGGTTCTTTCACGTTGTAAGCCCTGCTTCAAGGCGCCGCTACGGCGCCTTCACCGCTCCTGCGCCAGCCGAACGATGGCGCGCGCGGTGTAATCAATCATGGGAATGATCCGCGCATAGTTCAAACGTGTGGGGCCGATGACGCCAAGGACGCCGACGATGCGTTGGGTCGGGTCGCGGAAGGGCGCTGCGATCATGGACGAGCCAGAGAGCGAAAAGAGCTTATTCTCCGAGCCGATGAAGATACGCACCCCCTCGCCCTGTTCGGCGCGCGACAGCAGATCGACCACGTCTTTCTTGGTCTCGAGATCGCCGAAGAGCAGGCGGATGCGCTCGAGATCCTCGACCGCCCGCAGATCGTCCAGCAGATTGGCCTGACCGCGCACGATGAGCTGCGACGTTTCGCCCATGCCCGCCCAGCTCGCGAGCCCCGCATCGACGAGACGGGCGGTGAGTTCGTTGAGTTCGGCTTGCGCGCGGCTGCGCGCCTGCTCGATGTCTGCCCGCACTTCGCTTAGCGTGCGACCGCGAATGCGCGCGTTGAGATAATTGCTGGCCTCGACCAGAGCCGAAGAGGGAAGATCCCTTGGGATCGCGACGACGCGGTTTTCCACTGAGCCGTCCTCGGACACCAGCACCGCCAGCGCGCGCTCGGGCTCAAGCCCCACGAATTCGATATGTTTGAGCCGCTTGTTGTCCTTCGTCGTCACCACAACGCCCGCCCCGCGCGAGAGCCCGGAGACGAGGCTCGACGCCTCGGTCAACAGGCCTTCCAGCGTCTGATTGCGGGAGGCCGCCTTGACCTGCGCATCGATGCGGTCGCGCTCTTCGAGGGGAAGATCGCCGATCTCCAGCAGCGCATCCACGAAAAAGCGCAGCCCGAGCTCGGTGGGCATGCGCCCTGCGCTGGTGTGCGGCGCATAGACAAGGCCAAGCTCCTCAAGATCCTGCATCACATTGCGGACCGAGGCGGGGGAAAGCGTCATCGGCAGCAGGCGCGAGAGCTGGCGCGAACCCACCGGCTCGCCTGAGACGAGGTAGGAATCGACGATGCGCTTGAAAATTTCGCGCGAGCGATCATTCAGGGCGGCGAGCGCCGTCCTGTCGAGCGCCAGAGGCTCTTGCGAAAAAGGATCGAAACCGGCCATGCCGCAAAGATGACCGCACGGGGGCTCGGGCGCAAGTCCTCGTTATGGACAGTCCCGCTTCGCGAGGAAGACACATGGCTTGAAACCCCGCGCTTGCGAGGTCATAACCGGAGCGATGTCGAAAGCGCCCCGCGTGGCGCAAGGGAGCACGCCATGTCCACGAAACCCGCAGCCTTCCAGTGGGACGACCCCTTTCTTCTGGAGCGTCAGCTCACCGAAGAAGAACGGATGATCCGCGACGCCGCGCAGGCCTATGCGCAGGAAAAGCTGCTGCCGCGCGTGCTCGACGCCTACGCCAACGAAAAAACGGACGCTGCGATTTTCGCCGAAATGGGGGAGCTGGGCCTGCTCGGCGTGACCCTGCCCGAAACCTATGGCTGCGCCAACGCGAATTACGTCGCCTATGGCCTCGTGGCGCGGGAAGTGGAGCGGGTAGATTCGGGCTATCGCTCCATGATGAGCGTGCAGTCCTCGCTCGTCATGCATCCGATCTACGCCTTCGGCTCCGAAGAGCAGCGCCGCAAATATTTGCCCAAGCTCGCGCGCGGCGAATGGATCGGCTGCTTCGGCCTTACCGAACCTGACGCGGGCTCCGATCCTGCGGGCATGAAGACCCGCGCGGAAAAAGTCTCCGACGGCTACCTTCTGACCGGCTCGAAAATGTGGATCTCGAATTCCCCCATCGCCGACGTCTTCGTCGTCTGGGCGAAATCAGCGGCCCATGACGGCGCCATTCGCGGCTTTATTCTCGACAAGGGCATGAAGGGCCTCACCGCCCCCAAGATCCATGGCAAGCTGTCGCTGCGCGCCTCCATCACTGGCGAGATCGTGATGGATGGGGTGGTCGTGCCGGAAGAAAATCTGCTGCCCGGCGTCTCCGGCCTCAAGGGCCCCTTCGAATGCCTCAACCGCGCGCGCTACGGCATCGCCTGGGGCGTGATGGGCGCGGCGGAGGATTGCTGGCGCCGGGCGCGCCAATATACGCTGGACCGCCAGCAGTTCGGCCGCCCTCTCGCCGCCACCCAGCTCGTCCAAAAGAAGCTGGCGGACATGCAGACGGAGATCACACTTGGCCTGCAGGCGGCACTGCGCGTCGGCCGGATGTTCGACGAGCAGATTGTTGCGCCCGAGGCCATTTCGCTTATCAAGCGCAACAACTGCGGCAAGGCGCTGGACATAGCGCGCATGGCTCGCGACATGCACGGCGGCAACGGCATCCATGAGGAATATCATGTGATGCGCCACGCCCAGAACCTCGAGACGGTGAACACCTACGAGGGAACGCATGACGTCCATGCTCTGATTCTGGGCCGCGCGCAGACGGGGCTTCAGGCGTTTTTCTGAAACCCCGCCACCTGATTTAGCTCAACGCGAGGCCTGCCGCGTCGGCAGCGCCTTGTCGAGCCATTTGACGATGACGGCCGCGATGTCGCGGCTGTTCTTCTCCAGCATCAGCACATGGGAATTGCCCTTCACGCCGACATC
>CANBVC010000305.1 GCA_947372795.1 Beijerinckiaceae bacterium | reverse complement strand
GAGGCCTATTTTCGCGACGGCGAGCGGCGCGTCATCGCGCGCATTCTGGCCGACGGACAAAGAGTGCTGGCCACGGGTGGCGGCGCCTTCATCACGCCGACGACCCGGGACCGGGTCGCCGAAAGCGGCGTCTCGGTCTGGCTTAAGGCAGATGCGGAGGTGCTGGCGCGGCGCGTGCGCAAGCGCGCCAACCGTCCGCTTCTGCACACCCGAGACCCTGAACAGACGATTCGTGAACTCAGCGAGCAGCGCGATCCCATCTATGCGCAGGCGGATTTTTGCCTGATCTCGCGCGACGGGCCGCATGAGGCGATGGTCGAGGCCGTCATGGATACGCTGGCCCGTGGCATCGATACCCTGCCGCGTCTCCAGCACGCGCCCAAGGAACTGGCCGTTGCAGGAGCGCCCATGACAGGCGCCGCCGGACCGACCGGTCGCACCATCGTGCCGGTGGAGCTCGGCTCGCGGCGCTACGACATCATCATTGGCGAAGGCCTCATCAGGGAAGCAGGCGCCCATATCGCCCGTATCGCTCCCAAGGCCGCCTGCGCCATCGTCACCGACGAGACGGTCGCGCGTCATCATTTGCCCGCCCTTGAAGCCAGCCTTGAGGCGGCGGGCATCCGCCATGCGCGAATCGTGGTCGCGGCGGGAGAGCCTTCCAAATGCTGGGCGACCTTCGCGCGGGTCAGCGACGAGATTATCGCGGCCAAGATGGAGCGCGGCGATCTTGTGGTGGCGCTGGGCGGTGGCGTTGTGGGCGATCTTGCAGGCTTCGCCGCATCGGTCATCCGTCGCGGCATGCGCTTCGTGCAGATCCCTACGACGCTTCTGGCGCAGGTCGATTCATCGGTGGGCGGCAAGACAGCGATCAATTCCGAACATGGCAAAAATCTCATCGGCGCCTTTCATCAGCCATCGCTGGTGCTGGCGGATACGCAGACGCTCGCCACGCTTGACCCACGCGAGTTCCGTACAGGCTACGCCGAAATGGCGAAATATGGCCTGATCGACGACGCGCCCTTTTTCGCCTGGCTCGAACGACGCTGGGAAGAAGTCTTCGCCCGCGGCCCCGCCCTCACCGAAGCCATCGCCATCAGTTGCCGTTCGAAGGCCGCCGTGGTGGCGCGCGATGAGACCGAGCAGGGCGACCGCGCGCTGCTCAATCTCGGCCACACCTTCGGCCACGCGTTCGAGAGCCTGACCCATTTCAACACCGCGCGCCTCAACCATGGGGAGGGCGTCGCCATCGGCATGGGCTGCGCCTATCGCTTCTCCGCCAAGCTCGGGCATTGCGCGCCCGAAGACGCAGCACGGGTTGAGCGGCATCTGCGCACTGTGGGACTACCCTCCCGCATCACCGATATCGCGGGCTGGAATCAGGGCGCACAGCCCATTCTCGACGCCATGTATCAGGACAAGAAGGTGGAGCGCGGCGCGCTGACCTTCATTCTGGCGCGCGGCGTCGGTCAGACCTTCATCGCCAAGGGCGTCCCTGCCGAAGCGGTGCTCGATTTTCTCCGGGACGAACTGGAACACTGAACCATGCATGGCGCAGGCGAAGCGGCGCCGGTGGACCTTTGGGTCGCCGCTCTCATTGTAACGATCTGTATCGCGCTTTCGGCCTTTTTCTCAGGCTCCGAAACCGCCCTCACGGCGGCCTCGCGGGTGCGCATGCACGGGCTTGAGCGCAATGGCGACAAACGCGCGCGGCTCGTCAACAAACTGCTCTCCTCACGCGGGCGACTGATCGGCGCCATGCTGCTGGGCAACACCATCGTCAATATCGGCGCCTCCGCCTTCATGACGAATGTGCTGACGGGCGTCTTCGGCGATGCGGGCGTGATCTACGCCACGGTCCTGATGACTATTTTGCTGCTGATCTTCGCAGAGGTTCTGCCCAAGACCATCGGCATCAATTTTCCCGACCGCATGTCGCTGGTCGTGGCGCGTCCCGCCGCGATATTCGTCTACGCCATTACGCCTGTGATGATCGCCATCGATGCAGTGGTGGGCGGCGTGCTGCGGCTCATCGGTCTGCGCGCAGGCGAACACGGCTCGGTCCTCACCCCGCAAGAAGAGCTGCGCAGCGCGGTGGACCTGCTGCACAAGGAAGGCAGCGTCGAACGCAGCCACCGCGACATGTTCGGCGGTCTTCTGGGGCTCAACGAGCTCACGGTCGAGGATGTGATGGTCCATCGCACCCGCATGCGCACCATAGACGCCAATCTGGCCCCCGCTGAAATCGTGCGCGCCGTGCTGGCGTCGGCCAATACGCGCCTGCCTCTATGGCGCGATCAGCCCGAGAATATCGTTGGCGTGCTGCACGCAAAGGATTTGCTGCGCGCTCTGGCCGCCGCCCAGGGCGACGCCAGCAAGCTGAACATCGACGAAGTCGCCTTCAGCCCCTGGTTCGTGCCCGCGACATCCTCACTGGAAGATCAATTGCAGGCCTTTCTCGAACGCAAGACGCACTTCGCGCTGGTGGTCGACGAATATGGCTCCGTGATGGGGCTCGTGACCCTTGAGGACATTCTGGAAGAAATCGTCGGCGACATCCGCGACGAGCATGATCTTGCGGTTCAGGGCCTGCGCTCATTGCCCGACGGGTCGGTGACAGTGGATGGCGCCGTGCCGATCCGTGACCTCAACCGCGCGATGGACTGGAACCTGCCAGACGATGAAGCCACAACGGTGGCGGGCCTCGTCATCCACGAGGCGCAGGCCATTCCCGAAGCCGGCCAAGTCTTCTCTTTTCACAATTGCCGTTTCGAAATTTTGCGCAAGCAACGCAATCGGCTGACCGCACTGAAAATTACGCCCATGCCGATGGATGACGGAAGCGGCTAGGCGCGCTCGCTTGACTTTAATATTAACGATATCTAATTTAGAATTTCTGCATATACGGACCCCACCATGACAGCTATGGTCGCCGAACCGCTCAAGGATCGCGCCAATCAGGTGGCGGAAATCCTGCAAACTCTCGCCAATGGCAAGCGCCTTTTCGTGCTGTGCAAATTACAGGAACTGGGCGAGGCCAATGTGACGATGCTGGCCACCGAGGCGCAGCTCTCGCAATCAGCACTGTCGCAACACCTTGCGAAACTGCGCGCAGAAGGGCTGGTGGACTTCCGCCGCGAAAGCCAGACGCTCTGGTACCGCATCGCCGACCCACGCATCGCTGACCTGCTCGACACGCTGCATCGATTGTTCTGCGCGGCGCCTGCGGCGGAGCAGGACTGACGCGCGGGAACTTGGCTAGCTAGATGAAACG
>CANBVC010000304.1 GCA_947372795.1 Beijerinckiaceae bacterium | reverse complement strand
GACAATGGCCGGTCCTGAATGGCGTCGCCGGTGGTGCGGATGACGACGACTGCGATGCGGTCTTCTGCGATGCCATGAGCTTCCGCGAGAAGGCGGCGCGTCATATGGGTTTGCGCCAGCGCGAGAGGCGAGCCGCGTGTTCCGATTCTCAGGAAGGGTTCTGTCATGGTCTCTCGAAGTCCCGCCACAATCATTGCCGAATGGATGGCGTGACTATAGGGCGCTCCGGTCCGCGGTGAAAGACTTATGCAGCACCCGCCAATTGTAGCGCCCCTCTAACGCATCATTTCGCACCGGGCGTCGGCGGGGCGCCAGCGTCGTTTATTTGCTGGGCGGCTTCCATCAGCTTCTTCTGGTCCTCTTCGGATAATTTCGGCCTGTCCACCGTGATGGTGAGCTTGTCGAGCTTGCCGGTGAAGGAGAAAGGTATCTGATAGTCATTGTCGTCCACAGGCGTGCCGGTGTCGGAGCCGATGTCGAAGGTCTCGTCCCAAGGCAGCGTGAGAGGCACGGAGCGCGCCATGGTCTTCGTGGCGACGACCTTGCCGTCCACCGTCAGGGTCCCCACCCCCGAGCGTCCGAGCCCGCTGACATTGTTGAAAGCCAGCGTGGCGAAGCCAAGGCCTTCATATGTGAACTCATAGGCGATGCGGTGTTTGCCCGGCGTCAGCGCCTGGTCCGCCTCCCAGCGCACCCGCTCAAGATCAAGCAGGTTCCAGGTGAAGACCGGCTTGCTCTTGAGAAGATAAAGCCCATAACCACCAAACCGCCCGCCGCGCGTGACGATCATGCCTTCAGCGCCGCCCGCAGGGATCTCGACCTCGGCGGTGATCACGTAGGATGAATTGAGGAGGTCAGGCCCCGTGCCGCGGGGAATGCCGGTCACCGGCGCGGTGTAGACGAACTCGTTCCGCTCGCCAATCGAGGGACGCGGGGTCACCATGCGTGTCGCCACCGACGCGTCGAGCGGCAGCACCTGATGCTTTCCGAACTCGGCGAACATAAGCTTTTGCAACTCCTGAACCTTGCCGGGGTTGATGGCCGCCACATCGTTATTCTGAGTCCAGTCCTTGTTGACGTCATAAAGTTCGAACTTGAATGCGCTGGCCGGATCGGAAACGGCGGCCCCAAGCAATTCCCAGGGCGCGCGCAGCGGAACCGCGCTGAGCATCCATCCGTCGCTGTAGAGCCCTTGCAAGCCCATCATCTCGAAATATTGCAGGCGGCGGCGCGAGGGCGCCTTTTCGTTGGCCTTGTCGAATGTGTAGACCATGCTCACGCCTTCGATGGGCTTCTGTTCCACGCCATCGACGTAATCAGGAATCCTTATGCCGGCAGCCTCAAGGATCGTCGGCGCGATGTCGATGACGTGATGGAACTGGTTGCGGATACTGCCTTTTTCAGTGATGCGTTTGGGCCAGGATATGGCCATCCCCTGCCTGGTGCCACCGAAGAAAGAGGGAACCTGCTTGGTCCATTTGAAGGGCGTGTCGAAGGCCCAGGCCCATGGCACCGCCATGTGATTGTAGGTCATCTGGGAGCCCCAGACGTCATACCATTTCATCTGCTGGGCGACAGGAAGTTCGACGCCATTGAACTGCAGCACCTCGCTTGGCGTGCCGTTGGGCGATCCTTCAGCCGAGGCCCCGTTGTCGCCGACGATGTAGATGATCAAGGTGTCGTCGAATTTGCCCATGTCCTTCACGGACTGGATGACGCGTCCGATCTCGTGGTCCGTATAAGCTAGATAGGCCGCATAGACGTCCGCCTGTTTGATGAAGAGCTTCTTCTCCTCATCACTCAGTGTGTCCCAGTTCTTTAGTAGATTAGCGGGCCAGAGCGTGAGCTGGGAGTCTTGAGGAATGACCCCGAGCCTCTTCTGGTTGGCGAAGATCTGGTCGCGCAACTCGTTCCAGCCCTTGTCGAATAGATGCATGGCGCTGACCTTTTCGATCCATTCGGGCGTGGGATGGTGCGGCGCATGGGTTCCTCCGGGCGTGTAATGCAGGAAGAAGGGCAGAGTAGGGTCGATGGCGTTCAGTTGGTTCAGCCAGCCGATGGCCTCGTCCGCCATCGCGGTGGTGAGGTTCCAGCCGGGCTTGCCGACATAGGGTGCGATGGGCGTCGTGTTGCGGAAGAGGTTCGGTTCCCACTGGCTGGCGTCGCCCCCCACGAAACCGTAGAAATATTCAAAACCGAGCCCGTTCGGCCACTGGTCAAAAGGGCCGGCCTGACTGGCCGCCCAGCCCGGCGTATTATGGTTCTTGCCGAACCACGATGTGCGATAGCCATTCTCCAACAGCACGCGCCCGATGGTCGCGCTGTCCTTGCCAATGACGCTGTTGTAGCCGGGAAAGCCGGTGGCCGCTTCCGAGACCACGCCAAACCCCACGGAATGATGATTGCGGCCGGTGAGCAAGGCGGCGCGCGTGGGTGAGCAAAGGGCCGTCGAGTGGAAGTTCGTGTAGCGCAGGCCTTCCTGCGCGATCAGGTCCACGTTGGGCGTGGGGATCACGCCGCCGAAGGTGGAGGCTGCGCCAAAGCCCGTGTCATCCGTCATAATAAGCAGCACGTTGGGAGCGCCTTTGGGAGGTGTGACGCGGGCTGGCCATGCTGGTTTCGACTGGCTTGCGTTGAGGTTGATTGAGCCGTCGAAGGGCTGCGGCGGGGGAGGAAGAATATTGCCCTCAATGGTCGTGGTCGCCGTTGGCGCGCCGGGCGTGCCGGTCATCTGCTGCGCTGCAGCTGGAACCGTCAGAAGGGCGGTGGTTCCCACGAGAAGCGAAAGCCATTTGGAATGCATTCTCACCTCGCAGTTTAACTCTCGCGCCAATTGGCAAACTAACTATGCAATTTTATGCGACCGAGCTTATCCGTCTTTGACGCGGATCAAAATCGGCCATGGAGGACTTCGCGGTGTGGTGGGATGCTGGCAATTTGCAGCGCGGGTTGAAAAATCAGAGTCAGAACTTCTTATTTGTCGATATGCCTAAGGGGATCATCTCGACATATTATCTGTAGGAATAAGGCCTGTTGAGGTCCCCGAACAATCTTAACCTGCGTCTTGGTGAGATGTTTTACGTTAGCGTCCCCGGAACAATATTCTTGAGTTCCGCGATCTCGTGCGCCATCCAGTTCGCAAGGTCGTTCCAGAAGTCTATTTGCAAGCTGTCGTAGTGGTGTTCACGCAGTTTGACGTAGAAAGTGACAATGGCGGTTCCATCCCCGGGGGAATAGGATGCTGAAGAGCGGCCTCGCTCGAGGAGCGAGGATTCTCTAG
>CANBVC010000303.1 GCA_947372795.1 Beijerinckiaceae bacterium | reverse complement strand
TGTTCCAGCGCGGAGGTCGCATTTTCTTCTGGCAAACGCCGCCACGATGCCGCAGAAATTTCCCCCACCGGGTAAGCTTTGGCGTTGATCCCGGTGGAGAGGTCTATCCACGGTTCAGGCGCGCGGGGGAAAAGCCGCCTGGCTGCGGCGAGATTTCCGCCGTGCTGAAGAAGCCGTTCCGCATCGCCGCTCACGCCCATTGGTAGGCTCATGCTCACCGCGTCCCTGATCCTCGCCGCCGCAGCGCTCATCTGCGAAGCCCTGTTTGGTTATCCCCAAGCGGTCTATCGCGCAATCGGCCACCCCGTGACCTGGATCGGCGCGCTGATCCGGATGCTGGACCGGGCGCTCAATCGCGATGGGGCCTCCTTTATCGCTCGCAAGCTCGCAGGCTGCGGCGCGCTGGCGATCCTGCTCACCCTCACAGGCGGTGTCGCGCTGGGGCTGCAATGGGCGCTGACGGGCTATGCAGGCTATGCGATGCTTGTCCCGCTTGCAGCGAGCCTGCCCGCCCAGCGCAGCCTCTACGAGCATGTCGCGGCAGTGGCTGAGGCGCTCGAAGGGGAGGGGCTTGAGGGTGGACGGCGCGCCGTCTCCATGATCGTGGGGCGCAATGTTTCGGTTCTGGACGAGGCCGGCGTGGCGCGTGCGGCCATCGAGAGCCTTGCCGAGAATTTCTCCGATGGCGTGGTGGCGCCGCTGTTCTGGACTGCGGCCTTGGGCCTGCCGGGCGGCGTCGTCTACAAGGCGGCCAACACCGCCGACAGCATGATCGGTCATCGCACCAAGCGCCACGAGGCCTTCGGCTGGGCTGCGGCGCGGTTTGACGATCTCATCAACCTCCCGGCGTCGCGGCTGACGGCGCTGTTCCTCCTCATTGCCGCCGCCGCGACCCCGCGTCTCTCCGCCCCTGAGGCCGCGCGGGCCGTCTGGCGTGACGCGGGCCGTCACCGCTCGCCCAACGCGGGTTGGCCTGAAGCGGCCATGGCGGGGGCGCTGGGGCTCAAGCTCGCTGGCCCTCGCGTTTATGGCTCGGAATTAACTCAAGACGCCTTCATGGGCGCAGGCCGAGCGGAAGCCGGGGCCGCCGACATTCGCAACGCGCTGGGCCTCTACCGCCGGGCGCTCGTCGTTCAGGCGGTGATTTTGTTCAGCGTAGCGGCACTGGTCATCGCGCGAGGCTGAGAATGCGGTCGCAATCCACATGCTGCTCAAGATGCGCCGCAAGCGCGTCGAGCGTCTCCTCGATGCTCTGCTCGTAGGCGAAATCAGAAGCGCCTGCGCCGATCCATTTCAGCCACGCCGTGCGCTGGCGATCGTCATTGAAAACGCCATGCACATAGAGGCCGCGCACGCGCCCGTTAGCCGATATGGCGCCGTCCTGCCGCCCATCCGCCATTTCGAGCAGGGGGCGTTGCGTGTCTGCCCCCTCTGTGCGTCCGATATGCATTTCATAGCCGCTGAAGGGCGCGCCGTCGGGCAGGCAGCGACCGGTGACCTGCTCAAGGGTCTTTGAGGCCTCCATCACCGTTCGCACGTCCAGCAGGCCCAGCCCTTCGCAGGCGCGCGCATCACCCTCGACACCCTGCGGATCCTCGATGCTGCGACCGAGCATTTGATAGCCGCCGCAGACGCCCAGCACTTTCCCACCGCGCCGCACATGGGCGGCAAGGTCGATGTGCCAGCCCTCAGCGCGCAGAGCCTCAAGGTCAGCGATGGTCGCCTTTGACCCCGGGATGATCACCAGTTGCGCCTCGACCGGGATCGTTTCCCCCCGTCGCACAAAAACGAGCCGCACGCCGTGCTCGGCCTTCAGCGGGTCGAAATCGTCGAAATTGGAAATGCGGGGCAGTTGCAGCACCGCGATTGTGACGGGCGCGTCGCCGGGCGCGTCGCGCTGGTCGAGCGCCAGCGCGTCTTCCGCAGGCAGGCGTGATGCGTCTGCGAAATAGGGGATCAGGCCGAGCGACGGCCAGCCGGAGCGGTCCGCGATGGCGGTCAGCCCCGCCTGGAACAGGGTTGGGTCGCCCCGGAACCGGTTGACCATAAAGCCCGCGACCAGCGCCGCATCTTCGGGCGCTATGACCACCTGCGTGCCCACGATCTGCGCGATCACGCCGCCCCGGTCGATGTCGCCAAGAAGGATCACCGGCACGTCGGCCGCGCGGGCGAAGCCCATATTGGCGATATCGTTCGCCCGCAGGTTGATCTCCGCCGCGCTGCCCGCGCCTTCCACAATGACGAGGTCAGCTTCGGACCGCAGACGCTCGAAACTCTCCAGCACGGCGCCCATGAGGCGGGGTTTAAGGCCTTGATAATCGCGCGCGTTGGCGTGGCCCACGACCTTGCCCTGCACCACGATCTGCGAGCCGATCTGGCTCTGGGGCTTCAGCAGCACCGGATTCATATGTACGCTGGCCGGAGCGCCGCAGGCCCGGGCCTGAAGCGCCTGAGCGCGCCCGATTTCGCCCCCATCAGCCGTCACCGCCGCATTGTTCGACATGTTCTGCGGCTTGAAGGGACGCACCGTGAGGCCGCGATTGCGGAAGGCGCGGCACAGCCCCGCGACGATCAGCGATTTGCCGACGTCGGAGCCCGCGCCCTGAATCATCAGGGCCTTGCCGCGCCTGGGGTTCAAAATTCGATCCCCTCCTGCGCCTTCACGCCAGCGGCGAAGTGGTGCTTCGCGGCGACCATTTCGGTGACGAGGTCAGCGGCTTCGATCAGTTCAGGCTTCGCGTTGCGCCCGGTGACGACTACATGCAGATCGCCCCGGCGGGCTTTGAGCGCCGCAACCACATCGGCGAGCGGCAGATAATCATAGCGTAGCGCAATGTTGAGCTCATCAAGCACCAGCAGGCGAATGGATGGGTCCGCCATGAGGTCCTGCGCCTTGCCCCATGCGGCCCCTGCGGCGGCGACGTCCCGGGCGCGGTCCTGCGTCTCCCAAGTGAAGCCCTCGCCCATGGTGTGCCACGAGACCTGATCGGAAAAACGCTCCAGTGCCCGCCGCTCCCCCGTCTCCCATGCGCCCTTGATGAATTGCACCACGCCCACGCGCCAGCCATGGCCCAGAGCCCGAAGGATCAAGCCGAAGGCGGCTGTCGATTTGCCCTTGCCCGGCCCCGTGTTGACGATCAGCAGGGCCTTTTCAGCGATGGTCTTGGAGGCGACCTCCGCATCCTGAACCTGTTTGCGTTTCGCCATCTTTTCGCGATGGCGGCGCTCGGCGTCCTCGTCCTGTGCGCTCATATGGCTGGGTCCGTGGGGTGTGGAGGCGCCCGAAGGGCCCTGAGCGGCAAGGGATGCCACGGAATGGAGATTGACATC
>CANBVC010000302.1 GCA_947372795.1 Beijerinckiaceae bacterium | reverse complement strand
GCTGACTTCGTGCGCGACAGGCCCGAAAGCCTTAGCGGCAGCCAGACATTGTCGAACACATTGGCCCAGGGCATCAGCACCGCGTCCTGAAACACGAAGCCGATCTCCGGCCGCCCCGCGACCCATTCGATAGCGCCGCGCGTTGGCTGCGATAGGCCCGCCATCATGCGTAGCGCCGTGGATTTGCCGCAGCCAGAGGGCCCCAACAGGCTCAGGAACTCGCCTTCGCGGACGTGAAGATCAAGGCCAGCAAGCGCCTGCGCGCCCGTGGCGAAGACTTTATCGACGGCGCGCAGGCTGAGCATCGTCGCCATCGGGTTCAGTTCTTGGGGCGTAGCGACAGGCCGACGCCTTTATTCACGAAGCGCAGGTCGTAAGATTTCTTATAGTCGAGATCCGCCTTCACGACGCCCGCCTTCGCCATCTTGTCGAAGAAGCTTTTTACGCGCTCATCCGTCATGGCGCCGATGCCCTTTGTCAGCGTATCGCCGGAATCGACGATCCCGTTTTCCTTCATCTTGGCGATGGAGAAAGCGATCTGCTCGTCGCTGATGTCGGGATTGTCTTTCTTGATGGCGGCGTTGGCGGCGGCGTTGTCGCCGTAGAGATAATTGGACCAGCCGATGGCCGAAGCATCGACGAAGCGCTGCACGAGATCTGGGTTCTTCTCGATCATGTCGCGACGCGCTTCGACTGTCGTGGAATAGGTGTCATAGCCATAGTCAGCCAGAAGGAAGACGTTCGGCTTGAACTTGCCCTGACGCTCCACCTCGAAAGGCTCTGACGTGGCGTAGCCCTGCTGGATCGCGTTTTTATCGGCGATGAAGGGCGCGGGGTTGAAGGTGTAGGGCTTCACCTTCTCGTCCCTGAAGCCATAGGTGAGCTTCAGCCATTGCCATGCCGAAACCAACGTATCCTTGCCTATGAAGGCCGTGGCCTTGGGCAGGTCTTCGAACTTGTCGAAGCCGGCGCCCGGATGCGACATAAAGACGATCGGGTCTTTCTGGAAATGGGAGGCGACGACGACGCTCGGCGCATTCTGCTCCACCGCCGTAAAGGCCTGGATCATATTTGCGCCCATGGCGAATTCGATCCGCCCGGCGGCGAGCAGCAAGCGATTATTGGCCTGTGGGCCGCCCTGCAGGATCTTCACCTCAAGCCCGTATTTCGCAAAGGTGCCGTCGGCGACAGCCTGATAGTAGCCGCCGTGTTCTGCCTCAGCGAGCCAGTTGGTGCCGAAGGTCACCTTGTCCGCGGCCTGAGCCGTCGTGGCGAGGCTCAGAAGGGCAAGGGCGGATGCGATGATGGATTGACAGTGTGTCACGATGCTCCTTCTGGCCGATGCGGGCCCTCGGTGTGGTGTGGTTCGGTTTATACTGACGTCTTACGTAACAGCAGGGCGAGCGTATCACTCACCCTTGAATGGCGTAGTCCATGTTTCGGTGAGCGTATGCGTTCCGTTGCGCAGTGATACGCGCAGGTCGGCCGTTTGGCCCGGTTCAAGCTGCAGATCAAGTCCGACCCTGAAGCCCCTGACATTGGGGTTGGGCGTCACGAAGGTGCGCAGAATCTGCCCTGCGGAGGCTGTCGCCACGACTTCAACGGCGGCGGCGTCATTGAGGAAAAATGGCAAGTCGCCGTCCGCGAAGTCGATCAGGAGGCGGTGGGAATTGGTCGGGACGGCTTTGCCATTCGACGCTTTAGGCTGGGTTTGAAAGGCGCCGATGGCGCGCCCCGCGGGCGAGAGCCGCGCCACATCTAGCGTCGAGGTGATGCGGTAGGCCAGCGAGAGCGGCTTGCCGGGCTCTGGCGCGGCGGCGGGAACCCAGGACGCCATGATATTGTCTGCGCTTTCATCTGCCGCTGCAGACTCGATCAGCTCCACATGGCCCTCGCCCCAGTCGCCGACAGGCTCCACCCAGAGGCTCGGACGACGCTCATAGGCGAGGTCAAGATCCTGATAATGTTCAAAGTTGCGATCACGCTGCAGGAGTCCGAACCCGCGCATGTCCTTGCCCATGAAGGCGGAGACCTCGCTCGCCGACGGGTTGCGCAGGGGGCGCCAGAGCCATTCGCCAGCGCTCGTATGAATGAGCAGCCCGTCTGAATCATGGGCCTCGGGGCGGTAATCGGCCTTGGCGCGTTGACCGCCCTCGCCGTGGTGGAACATGGAGGTCAGGGGCGCAAAGGAGATCTTGGCCCCCGATTTACGCGCAAACAGCGTTAGCTTGACATCAAGGGTCGTATCCACCCCCGGCCGCAGCTCGAAACGATAAGCGCCGGTCGCTGCCTCGCCATCAAGGAGGGCGTGGATCGTGATCTTGTCGGCTGCGTGCTCGGGCGTTTCAATCCAGAACTCCCGGAAGAAGGGAAGCTCCTCATTGGCGCCGCCGACATTGACGCCAAGGGCGCGCGTCGAGGCGCCCGGACGCTGGCCGCGCCCGACGAAACGGAAGAAGCTGGCGCCCAGAAACGAGATCACCTCGTCGAAACCGCGCGGGTCGTTGAGCGGATAGGTCAGGCGGAAGCCTGCAAAGCCCGTATTCACCGGCAGCGGCTTTTCGAATTTGGTCCCGCCATAATCGAAGAGATTGGCCGCATAGGGCACAGGTGTCGCGATGCCGTCGCGGATCGTGTTCACGATCACCGGGCGGCGGTAGCTCGACCCCAGATGCCAGGGCTGGAGACGGAAGGAGCCGCCGCCGTTGCTGTTATTGCCCAGAAGCGACCGTTCCGGCTTGAAGCGGATCTCCCGCCAGGCGTCCTGATCGATTTTCGCCAGCGCCTCGGGCAGGGCGGGCGCCGCGCTTAATGGAACGGAGGCGAGTTCACGGGCCCGGCGCAGAACATCCTCGTGGCTGAAGCCGGGGGCCGGGCTCTGCTGAGGCTGCGGCGCGGCTCCCCCAGTCTGCTGGGCTGCGGCGCGCCCGGTGGCGGCGCCTCCCATGGCGAGGGCCAGGGACGCGACGAGCTTGCGACGATCGATCTCGAACATGGCTGACGCGGTTTCCCTGCGGCTGGAGCGCTCGAGAAATGAGGTAACGGGCTTTTCGCGGGTCGGCAAGTTGAGGCGCCAACCGGCCGCCGAGCCCGCGGCCGGAGAGCCGACTACATATTTTGCACAAGAGGGCGCCAGAGGGCAAAATTTCGCTTGTGTCCTGCGAAAATCCCATTATGGATCGGCTTGCCCAAATCGCACGTGCCTGTGGTCGTGTGTCGGTTGGCGGGGATCCGGACAAGAGGCCGGTTAACCGTCAGAAAAAACCGGCAGCCGGAGCGAACCGGCGAACCCCGCCAAACGGGGGACGCGACTTAAAGCAACGACGGACCG
>CANBVC010000301.1 GCA_947372795.1 Beijerinckiaceae bacterium | reverse complement strand
CCGGGGCGCTTCAGCTCATCGCCCGTGATCACGACTTCCTGACACGCGCCCGTGGCCACCGTCACCGGCGGCACAGGATTGGCCACAGCGTCCATCCATGCTGGCCCAATCTCGCTCGTGGGCCTGCCCATGCCCATGGCGTAGATGCGCGGCGAGCCTGCAAGGGCCCCGAGCAACACTGGCATGTCGTAGCGCTTGCCCTTGGAGTCCGTGACATTGGTGAAGAGGAAAGCCTTGCGCTCATCTTCGGGCATGCCACCGATGAATTGCCAGCGCACGAGGGGCTGCAGCTGCGTGTCCTTGTTGATCGGCCGGTCGATGCGCACCAGAAGCCCTGCTGCGTCGAGCGCGGCGAGATGTTCGTGCAGATCGCGTGGTGGATTGGGGGCTGCGCCCTTGGCGTCAGTCATTGATCAGTCCTTTTGAGATGCGCGCTTCAGCCAGCGTGAACGCGGTTGGCGAAGGCGCGCAGAAGAGCGGCGAATTGCTTTGGCTGTTCGAGGGGCGCGAGATGGCCCGTGTCCAATTCCTGATATTCGCAATCGGGGATGGTGGCGGCGAGATCCTTCATGGCGGCGACGGGCGTCGATTGGTCGCGAAGGCCTGCGATGACCATGGCGGGGCGCTGCATCGTTTCAAGCTGCTCGGCATAGTTGAGATCGCGAATGGCGCGCCATGACCAGCAGTGAACGACCGGATCGGCCGCAAGCAGCCAATCGCGCGCCTTGAGCACGAGGTCTGGCCGCAGCACTTGCAGATCAGCGTCGAACCAGCGCGTTAGCGTCGTCTGCAATGTGGTCGGCATGCCCTTGAGCGCGGCTTGCGCGCGCTGCTCCATGGTCGCGCGTCCCTGATCATTGCGGCGATGCGCCGTATTGGCGATCACGACGCCCGCAAGAAGATCGGGCGCGCGCACGGATAGGGCCTGCGCGGTCATGCCGCCCATGGAGCAGCCAACAACGATGGTCGGCGCCTGACCCACTGCACGGATGAGTTCAGCGACATCATCGGACAGTTCGTCATGGCCGAAGCCTTCACAAGGCACATCGCTATCGCCATGCCCGCGAGCGTCTGGCGTGATGAGGCGGAACTCCTCTTCCAGCTCCGCCACGACCGGATCCCAGAAGGCGCCGCAAAGGCCCACCGGATGCAGCAGCGCCATGGTGCGGCCTTGCCCGCGCGAGCGATAGGCGATGCTGAGGCCCGACTTGGTTCTGAAACGCATGGTCACTGTTTCCCCTTGGCGTCGAGCACCAGCTGCACGATTTTCTCAGGTGAAATCGGCATCTGGCTCAGCCTCACGTTGAAGGGGCGCAGAGCGTCTTCAACCGCGCTGATGATCGCTGCGATAACGGCGATCGTGCCGCCCTCGCCTGCGCCTTTCACGCCGATGGGGTTGAGAGGCGATGGCGTTTCCGTATGCAGTGTCTCCACATTCGGAACGTCAGTCGCCATGGGCAGGAGATAATCGGCGAAGCTTGTCGTCAGCGGCTGGCCGTTTTCATCGAAGAGCAGTTTTTCGAAAAGAGCGTTGCCGATGCCATGCGCCACGCCGCCAACAATCTGACCTTCGACGACCATGGGGTTGATGACGTTTCCGCAGTCGTGGTTGACGAGCACGCGTGTGACCTTGACGTGACCCGTTTCAATATCGACCTCGACCTCGGCCACATGGCAGCTGTTGGCGTAGGTAGATTGCTCCGGCTTGAAATAGCTCGTGGCCTCAAGTCCCGGGTCGCGATCCGCCTTCATCGAGAAGCCATAGAGGCCGACGGCGTTATAGGCGAGTTCGCGGAAAGTCTTGCGCATGCCGGGCACACCGCGCACTTCCACAGCGCCGTCTTTAAGCTCGAGATCGTCGGGCGAGACTTCGAGCAGTTCGGATGCGATCTTCTTGATCTTCTCGCGCACCTCGATAGCGGCGAGATGAACTGAAGAGCCCGCGTTCACGGCCGTGCGTGACGCGAATGTTCCCATGCCGAAGGGAATGGTGGCGGTGTCGGCCGTCACCACTGTCACATCCTCATAGCTCACGCCCAGATGATCAGCGGCGACCTGCGCCAGGGTGGTCTTGTGCGACTGGCCCTGCGGCGTCGCGCCCGTGAAGACGACGATTTTACCGCTGGTGGACACGCGCACCGTCGCACCCTCATAGGGACCAAGGCCGGTGCCCTCGACGGCGTTGCTGAGGCCGATGCCGATATAACGGCCCTGCTTCAGCGCCTCTTCCTGCCGCGCGCGGAAATTGTCCCAATCCATATGGTCCAGCGCCATCTGCTGGCTCTTGGGATAATCGCCGCTGTCGTAAGTGACGGGGCGACCGTCGCGGAAGATCAGGCCGACCTTGTAGGGGAACTGGTCCGGCTGAATGAAATTGCGTCGGCGCACTTCGCCGCGGTCGAGGCCGAGCTCTTGCGCGATGCGGTCCATCATTCGTTCCATGACGAAGCAGCCTTGCGGGCGCCCTGCGCCGCGCACGGGGCTGCAGGTGACCTTGTTCGTCATGGCGACGATGAGTTCGAGTTGATAGTTCGGCAGAACGTATGGGCCGATGACGGAGGTCGCCGCGATCCATGGCAGCACTAGTCCCCAGGTGAGATAGGCGCCGCCATCATGCACGAGGCGTCCGCGCAGGCCGAGCAGCTTGGCGTTCTCGTCAACGGCGACTTCCATGTCCCAATATTGATCGCGCTCTTGCTGGGTCGCGACGAAATTTTCGCGTCGATCCTCAATCCATTTGACGGGCTTGCCAACGACCATGGTGGCTGCGACGAGCGCGCCATATTCGACATAGAAGGACCCCTTGGGCCCGAAGCCGCCGCCCACGTCATTGGTGATGACGCGGACCTGATTGTCGGCGAGATCGAGCAGGTCGATAAAGGTGCGCTTGAACCTGTGCGAGCCCTGCGAAGAGGCATGAACCGTCAATTGCTCAGTCGCCGCATCCCAATCAGCGATAACGCCGCGGCATTCGATGAAGAAGGGGCCGCCGCGATGCAGGGCGAATTGTTCGCGGAACACGTGGGCGGCCTGCGCGAAGGCCTTGTCCGTGTCGCCGATCTTGACGGGCACCTGCGTGACGATGTTGTTGACCGCGCCCTGCTGGGCGAGGGCGGAACCTTCGACGATAGCTTCGCGCGGGTCGATGGATGCGGGCAACACGTCGTAGTCGACTTCCACCAGCGCAGCTGCGTCTTCCGCAATGTAGCGGCTTTGCGCAACGATGATGGCGATTGCCTCGCCTGCGAAACAGACTTCATCTTTCGCCAGCACCCAGGGCATGAAGGTTTGCTTGATCGCGGGGTGCGGCACATAGAGCGGCAGGCGGCGCGAGCGCATGGGCTCGGG
>CANBVC010000300.1 GCA_947372795.1 Beijerinckiaceae bacterium | reverse complement strand
GTCAATGGCGCGGGTGATTGGCCGCGCGACCCTGACGGGACGCCGCTCTATCCGGGAACCTGCAAGAATATGCGCGCGGATGAGCGTGCGCAGCGTTTGGCCGCCGGCCAGCATGCGGCGCTGCGGATCAATATGGACGAGGCCCTTGCGGTGGCGGGGATGCGGCTTGGCTGGTGCGAATTTGGCGAGGAGGATCAGCCCCGCGACATCACGGCGGAGCCTGCGCTTTGGGGCGACGCCGTGATCGGGCGGCGTGACATTCCCACGAGCTATCACATCGCCGTCGTGGTGGACGATCATATCCAGAAAATCACGGATGTCGTGCGCGGGCAGGATCTCTTCAACGCCACCAGCCTGCATCGCCTGTTGCAGGCGCTGCTGGACTTCGAGGCGCCCCGCTACCACCACCACAAGCTGTTGCGTGACAAAGGGGGAGAGAAGCTCTCCAAGAGCACCCGCGCCAAGGCGATCAGGTCATTGCGCCAGGAGGGGGTTAGTCCAATCGAGTTGCGCAGGCGGCTCGGCTTCGCGTGATCAGTTCGTGCGCGTCGCCACGCGCGCGGCGCCCGGCGCCTTGCTGATGAGGTCCTCGATGCGATCACGCTCACGCTTGAAGTTGGCGATCATGCGCCCGTCGAGTTCGCGCGTGCGGGCAAGCTTGACCTTCAACGGATCGACGAAGTGACCATTGACGATGACCTCGTAATGAAGATGCGGGCCCGTGGCGAGGCCGGTCATGCCAAGGTAGCCGACGACTTGCCCTTGACGCACGCGCTGACCCTCGGTCAGGCCCCGCGCATAACCGGACAAATGGTTATAGGTGGTGATGTAGCCGTTAGCGTGCTGCACCTCGACGCGATTGCCATAGCCTGACTCGCGGCCAGCCTTGATGACCGTGCCATTGCCCGCCGCGAAAATCGGCGTTCCCGTTGGGGCCGCCCAGTCTACGCCTGTGTGCATGCGGGTATAGCCCAGGATCGGATGGCGGCGCATGCCAAAGCCCGAGCGGGTCTCGCCGAGGGTTATGGGCTTGCGCACCAGAAACTTGCGTGTCGAGCGCCCGCTCTCGTCGTAGAAATCGACCATCTGGTCGTCCGGCGTCTGGAATCGGAAATAACGGAACGTCTCATTGCGCGAAGTGATGGAGGCGAAGAGCAGATCATTGCGCGTCTCGCCTTCCTCGCCTTCCTCATAAAAGGCGTCGAAACTGTCGCCCGCCGAGACAGCGCGCTGGAAGTCGACATCATTGGCGAAGATGCGCACGAGATCATTGATGACAGAGCGGGGGATGTCCGACTTCAGCGCGGTTTCATAAAGCGAGTCATACAAGCGCATGCCCTCGCCGTCGTCTTCGTCCTCTTCCTCGGCAGGCTTGCGACGCGATGCGGGCGCCGGTGTCTCCGACCTTTGCACCGGAACGAAATTGCCATCGTCCGCCATGGCGACGGTCGCCTCCAGCGTATCGTCCGTATAGATGGAGACGCGGGCGATTTGCAGGCCCTTGCCAAGTCCGGTCACATCCGCAAGGAGCAGTCGCACGCGCTGGCCTTCGGAAATAGATGACTGGCCTCCACGTCTGAGCGCGCTAATGATGCGAACGATCTGATCGCGCGTGGCCCCGTTGTTTTTTAGCACATCGTCGATCGCTTCATTCTTGCGAACCGTAACAAGGCGTTCTTCGGAATCCTTGTCCTCGACGCCGTTCTTGGGGCGCGGCGTGACATTTTCCGCCACCATTCGCACTTCGATATTGGAGAAGGGCGAGGACAGCGCGCCCGCGCCGAAGGTCGCGAAGCCGAGGCCGCCCGGCGCATCAAGCCCGACGCGGCTGGTGCGCGTAAGTAGAAGTTGCGAGGCCATGGGCAGGGGATTGCCGCCTGAAAAAGCACTTTTGAGCATCTCGGCGACCTGCGCCTGCACTTCTTCGCCTGACAGGGAGGGACCCGTCAGCGGCAAATCCATCCCGACGAGGTCCCGACTCGCGAAGGAAACCTCCGCGTCATCTTGCCTTTGGCCGGGATCGATGGCTTCGGCCGAGAAAGGGTTGCGTGCGTCATTCAGAAGCTTGATCGGATTGAAGGGCGGGACATCATCCGCAAAGCCGGTGCTGGAGAGTGTGAGAGGCGTCGAGATGCGCGTGAAACCACGCATGCGCATGACCTCGCGCTCGCCAACGGTGATCCTGGCGGAGGTGCGGAACGATTGCTTCGCCGCGACGAGGTCCACCGATTTCATCAGTCGGTCGCCCTTGCCGCCATTGATCTGCTCGCCCCCGCCATCCCTGCGGTTTACGACAGCGTAAGCGGGCGTTTCAGCGAAATAGGAATGGCTGCCGAGCGCCGCATATAAAGCCGCGCCGATCAAAGCTGCGCCAGCCATCCCCGTCAGGACCGTGCCCACGAGCCAACGAAAGGAGACGCGCCACCTGTCTGTTGGGGTGTGTTCCTCGCCGCCGTCGAGCTCGATCGCGGGCTCAACGCCAAGATCAACCCTGACGCGGCCACGATCGGCAAGCCGATCCGTGTGGCGGTCCACGCGAGCCCACCTCATCCGCGCCGGCGTATCCATATAGCTCGTCAAAATGCGTATCCTGTTCGCTGGTCAGGGTGAGCCCGACGCGGAGCCGACGCAAATCACGCTTCAACATGACTGCGCCGCGCCGCCGGGTCAACGGTAGCGCCGGGGCCCGTAGGTAAGCCGCGAGCCTAGCGATTAAAAATGGGCTGAAATGCGGCCAGTCGGGGCCTGTCATAAGGGTGTCGTCGAACGCGCGAATGTATGAGGTGGCGCTTTTTACGGCTGAGTCGCAAAAAGCATAGGCGCCCGTGCTTGGGAGACAAAGAATTTTGGCCTGGTTTTCCGGGCTTTTTGCGATCATCGAAAGTTTTTTGCGAAATCCGGTTGACAGGTCTGGGGCGCCCGAATATACAGCACCCACTGACGGCGACGCTGCCTTGTGCGGCCGACGCGGTCCTCTTCTCTCCGAGCTCCTCCGGGCGTTCACAACCTGACTAGTTAGTCAGGAGAGATTTGGTTCGTGTTGAGAGTGAAAGCTCAGCCGATGAATACGCTGTTTGACAATTGAATCGGAAGAAAGAGAAACGTGGACGGCGGTTTCCTTGCGGATAAGCTTTATGGCTTATCTAAATCGAGAGATAACTGACTGTCACACGTTTTCTAAGTACACCATCGCGGAGCTGTGAAGCTTTTGCGAGTGTGCTTGGGACTCGTCAATAGAATGTGACTAGTCAGGCATCGGATCTCATACAACTTGAGAGTTTGATCCTGGCTCAGAACGAACGCTGGCGGCAGGCCTAACACATGCAAGTCGAACGCTCGTAGCAATACGGGAGTGGCA
>CANBVC010000299.1 GCA_947372795.1 Beijerinckiaceae bacterium | reverse complement strand
TGAAATTCGGCGGCAGTTGACGGGTCATGTCGCCGCCGCCGGGCTCCACCTTGATGACCTCGGCCCCCATATCCGCAAGAATTTGCGACCCATAGGGACCCGAGAGAAACAGGGAAAGGTCCAGCACGCGAATATGGCCGAGCATTTTGGGATTCATGCCGCTCATGCCGCCCTCAGGTCTTGAATATGGTGATGGCGCAGGCGCCGTGGTCAAGACCCGCGATGCCGCCCCCCGTGCAGTGGGTCAGCCCCACCTTCGCCCCTTCGACCTGGCGCGCGCCAGCCTGCCCGCGCAACTGCCAGATCACCTCGACAATCTGCGCGGCGCCCGTGGCCCCCACCGGATGGCCCTTGGACAGAAGGCCCCCGCTCATGTTGACGGGAATGCGACCACCCAAGGAGGTCGCGCCGCTTTCCAGCAAGTGGATGGCCTCGCCCTTTTTGCAGAAGCCCAGCGCCTCATAATACATGAGTTCGGCGATGGCGAAGGCGTCATGCACCTCGGCCACATCCACATCCTGTGGGTCCACGCCTGTCTCTTCATATATTTCATGAGCGCCGCGTGCGGTGATCTCGGCGGTGGTGATATCGCGAAAACCCGTCACGAAACGCCCCGACGTAAGCTCCGCGCCCGCGACCCATACAGGCCTGATCGTTGATTGCGCTACAAGCTCGCCCGCGCATAGCACGAGCGCCGCAGCGCCGTCGCCCGTGGGGCAGCAATGCAGCAGGCCGAAGGGGTCGGCCACAGGCCGCGCCGCCATGACCTCCTCGAGCGTCACCGGCTTCTGATATTGCGCATAGGGATTCAGCGCCCCATGGCGGCGCGCCTTGACGGAAACCCTGGAGAGTTGCTCGCGGGTGAGGCCAAAGTCATGCATGTAGCGCCGCGCGCGCATGGCGTAGAGCGCGGGCATGGTGAGCCCCACATCGACCTCCCAATCCTCCGGCTGTCCCGGCAGCACGCCGCCGCCCAGCATGGAGAGCTTGTCGATACCCAGCACCAGCACACGGTCATAACGCCCGGCGGCAATGGCGTGCCATGCCTCGCGAAAAGCGGTGGCCCCGCTGGAGCAGGCGTTCTCGCAATTCACCACGGGAATGCCTGTCATGCCGAGCGGCCGCAGGGCGCGCTGGCCCGCCAGGCGCCCGCCATAGGCGGAGCCGCAATAGACCGCCTCTATATCGTTGCGCTCAAGCCCGGCGTCCTCGATGGCGCCCTTGACCGCAGGCCAGCCCAGATCCTGAAACATGAGTTCGGGATAACGGCCGATGCGCCCCATGGCGGCGCCGATAACAGCGACCTTGCGCATCAGCGGGCCTCCTGTAGAGGCTTGAACCGGTGCGAAAGCACGGCCCCGCCATCCGCATCGGTGCGCAGCGTTCCCACGACCAGCTCCACCTGCGTGTCGAGCGCAGGAAGATGCGCCAGATCCGCCTCCAGCGGCGCGCAGATGCGCACGCCATCTTCAAGGTCCACATAGGCGATGGCGTAGGGCGAAGGCCAGCCTTTGCGCGCGGCATGCACCACGGAGAAGGAATAGAGCTTGCCGCGCGTGGCGAGGGGCGCTTCGCGTTGCTCCACGCCCCAGCATACCGAGCAGATTTTCGGTTTGGGGAAAACCTTCACGCCGCATTGCACGCATTGCCCGCCCATCAACCGGGGCTCTTGCGCCTCTTCGAACCCGATGGTTCCGGCAAGCGCGTAGCGTGGCTCCGAGGCGCTGATGCTCATAGGCCCTTCCTCCCTTTCCGGTTTCCACGAGCTTGTCTCGCAGATGGACCGTCGTCAATTGGCCCCGTAGACAGCCCTGATCTTTTGCACGAGGTCCGGCGTGAGATTGCCGACTTCCTGCACCAGGTCCTGCAATTTTGCGCCGGGCATGGGCGTCAGTTCCACCCGCATCTTTTCCAGTTCGGAGATGAACTCGCCATCGCGCGTCATGTCCATGAAGGCCTTGCGCAGCGCCTCCACGCGCTCGACGGGAATGCCGGGCGAGGAGAGGATCGCCTTGCCGATCTCCGTGGCGTTGACAACGGCCCTGAGGATCTGCTTCTGCTCATCCGTTTTCGCGATTTCGACGCAGGTCGGCACATCTGGCAGATCCGGGTGGCGGTTCAGCCCATATTGAACGACCACATTGATCTTCTTGTCCTTGATCCAGTCCGGATGGGCCGACTTGTAGGCTTCCCAGCTCGTGGAGTGCCCATCGATCTCGCCCCGCTCCATGGCGAGCATGGCCTCGTTGGAGCCACCATAGCCCATCACGAGCTTGAACTTCGCGCCCAGAACCCGGTTGAGCACATTAGGATAGACATAGACCGTGGAGCCCGTGCCCGTTGCGCCAAGCGCGGCTTCCGTGGTGAAGGCGTCGTCGATGGTCTTGATCTTTGATGTGTTCCACATGGCCGTCACATTGACGCTCGAGGAAACGCGACCAATCCAGGTGAATTTCGCCGTCTCGAATTTGACGCCGGAGGCGCCAAGCCGCTCATCAAGAACATTGGTCGCAGCCAGAAGGCCGAGCACCGTTCCGTCCTTCGGCGCCACGTTATAGATATGGTTCGCCGCCAGAATGCTGCCCGCGCCCGGCATGTTGCGGAACACGACCTGCGGACTTCCGGGAATATGACGACCGATATGCCGCGCCACCGCGCGCCCATAGACATCATTGCTGCCGCCGGGCGGATAGCCGACGATCAATTCGATGGTCTTGCCCGCATAGAATTGCTCGACGCTCTGCGCGCTGGCGGGGAAGGCGGCGCAAACAAGCAGCGCCGCGCCAATCCATATCGCCCTGTCGTGCCTGCCCATGGTTTCCTCACCTTTTTTGCTTGCGGCGCTTTGTGCGTCCGCCCTATTTCAGAAGATCCTTGCCTGCGTTCCAGAGACCCTTGGCGACGACGGAGGCTATGCCGATCTCCCTGGCGGCTTCAGGCGGCGCCTGCGATCCTTCGTGGGAGGCGGATAAGTTCGCTTCGAGATTTTTTGCGAACTGATCCATGATGACCTGCGCCGTCGACTGCATGAGCGCCGTGCCCCGCGCATATTGCGCGATGGATCCCGCAAGAAGAATATCCGAGTCCACGGAAATCTTCGTTCCGCCATCGACCTCGCTCAGGGTGAAAGTCACATCGGCCCGCGCCGTCCCGCGCGCCTTCTCCTCATTGCCCTGCGCTTTCGCCAGCACGCGATGGTTCGCAGCATCACGCTCGATGAAACTGACGGTTCCCTTGAACTTGAGCGCAATCGGCCCAAGCTTCACGCCAATTGTTCCCACGTGGGAATCATCGGGCCGCGACTCCAGCAATTCGGCGCCAGGCGCACAGCGCGCAATGCGGGGAATATCATTGAGGGC
>CANBVC010000298.1 GCA_947372795.1 Beijerinckiaceae bacterium | reverse complement strand
GGTCATCTGCGCCTTCGGGGCGAAACGCATCTGGTCTGAAGCCTGACCGAAGCCCAGCTTGCCAGCCTTTTCAGCCTCCTGCAGCGGCGCTGCCGAGTCCGTGTGCTGGGAGATGATGTCCGCGCCCTGAGCGAGCAAGGCCTTGGCGGCGTCAGCTTCCTTGCCCGGATCGAACCAGGTGTTCGCCCAGACGATCTTGACCTTCACATCGGGGTTCACCGACTGCGCGCCGAGCATGAAGGCGTTGATGCCGGCCACGACTTCCGGGATCGGGAAGGAGGCGACATAGCCAATGGTGTTGGTCTTGGTCATCTTGCCCGCGATCTGGCCGATCACGTAGCGCCCTTCATGGAACTTCGCCGTATAGGTCGCGACGTTCTCGGCGCGCTTGTAGCCGGTCGCATGTTCGAACTTCACGCCGGGGAACTTCTTCGCCACGCGCAGGGTCGGTTCCATATAGCCGAAGGAGGTCGTGAAGATCAGCTTGTGGCCAGAACGGGCGAGCTGCTCGATCGAGCGGTCGCTGTCGGTCTCGGGGACGTTCTCGAGGAAGGTCGTCTCGACTTTGTCGCCGAGGGCCTTCTGCATCGCCTGACGGCCTTGATCATGCTGATAGGAATAGCCGAAGTCGCCAACAGGGCCGACATACACAAAGCCAACCTTGAGCTTTTCAGCGGCGAAGGCCGTGCTGGCGGCCGCGATGGCGACAGCCGAGATCAAGGCTAGTTTAAACGTGGTCTTCTTCATTTACTTTCCCTTTCCGGACAGAATTCACGACGTGGACTCTACCATTCACATTACACGCGCGTACCGCATGCAATTTGCTTACCGGGGCGCGATGAAGGCCTGCCCGAGGGCGGCCGGCGCAGCGGCGTTTTTGCGCGCCCCCGAACTTAGAAGAACAAGAGCGACGATTGTCGCGAGATAGGGGACCGCCGAGAGCAATTGTCCAGGCAGACCGACCGAGGCGGCCTGTGCATGCAATTGCAGCACAGTCGCCCCACCAAAGAGCAAGGCGCCCAAAACGACGCGCCATGGCTTCCACGATGCGAAGACCACCAGAGCGAGGGCGATCCAGCCGCGCCCCGCCGTCATACCGGGCGACCAGAAGGGTGTATAGGCGAGGGTGAGATATGCGCCCGCAAGCCCGGCGCAGGCGCCACCGAATAGGGTTGCGAGAAAACGGATGCGACGCACCGGCAGCCCAAGCGCGTGTGCTGACTGATGGTTGTCGCCAGTCGCCCGGAGGGCGAGGCCCGCCCGCGAGCGCGATAGGAACCACGCGGTTCCCGCGACGATCCCGAAAGCGACGTAAACGAAAAAGTCTTCTGCGAACACGAGCTGGCCCACATAGGGCAGGTCGGAGAGGAAGGGGATCTCCAGATGGCCCGGCCGGTCGCGCTTCAGGCCGACAAAGCTCGCGCCCAGCAGGCCCGAGAGGCCCGTGCCGAAAATGGTGAGGGCGAGGCCCGCCGCCACCTGATTGATGGCGAAGGCTATGGTGAGAAGTCCGAAGAGAGCGGCCATCGCCACGCCCGCCACAATTCCGCAAATGGCGCCGATGATCGTCGACCCCGAGGAATAGGCGCCAGCGAAACCCATGGCCGCGCCCATGATCATCATGCCCTCGACGCCAAGGTTCAGGACGCCCGCACGCTCCGTCACCAATTCGCCGATGGACGCGAGGATGAGAGGCGTCGCCGCCGTCACCACGGTCATCAAGATGAGCTGAAAGATTTCGGAGGTCATCGCGCCGCTCCAAAATTCAGCCGGACGCGATAGCGCGTGGCGGTGTCCGCAATCAGAACGCACATGAGCAGGACGCCCTGAAAGGCGCGGGTCATGTCACTGTTCAGGGACAGCTCCACCTGCGCCGCCTCGCCGCCGATATAGGTCAAAGCCAGCACTAGCGCCGCGACGAGGATACCGATTGGCGAGAGGCGCCCGAGGAAGGCCACGATGATGGCGGTGAAGCCGTAGCCGGGTGAAATTTTCGGCGTGAGCTGACCGATCTGACCCGCGACTTCGCAAATGCCGGCTAGCCCTGCCAAACCGCCTGAGATGGCGAAAACCATCAAGGTCAGCTTGCGATCGTCAAAGCCTGCGAACCGGGCCGCGCGCGGCGCCTCGCCCGCCAGCCGCACCTCGAAGCCGAAAAGGGTGCGGGCAAGAATGAAAGCGCCGCCTATCGCCACGATGAGCGCCAGCAAGACGCCCGCATGCAGGCGCTCGCCCTCGGCGAGGAAGGGCAGGCGGGCGATATCGTCGAAAACCACGCTTTGCGGGAAGTTGAACCCGTCCGGGTCCTTCAGCGGTCCGCGCACGAGCCAGTCGAGACCGAGCTCCGCCACATAGACCAGCATCAGGCTCGTCAGGATCTCTGATGCGCCCAGCCAGACGCGCAGAAGGGCGGGGATCAAACCGTAGATTGCGCCCCCAACAGCGCCCAGCACCAGCATGGTCGGCAAGATCCACCAGCCGCCGATAAGGCTCTGATAGGCCTCGTCATGGGTGATGATGGCGAGCCAGCCGCCGAGCACCCCGCCCATGATGAATTGCCCCTCAGCGCCGATGTTCCAGAGATTGGCGCGGTAGCAGAAGCTCAATCCCACCGCGATCAGCACCAGCGGGCAGGCCTTCACCGCAAGTTCCTGCAGCGACCAGCCCTCCAGCAGAGGATTGATGAAATAGACTTCGAAGGCGAGGGCGGGGGATTTTCCCAATAGCCAGACGACCAGGCCGCCAATCGCGATGGCGCCGGCCAACGCCACGATGGGCGCAGCGATATCAATGGCGAGCGACCGATTGGGGCGTGGTTCCAGATCAATGCGCATGGACGCTTCCTCCATGCCCGTCGCCGGTCATCAGCAGGCCAATCTCCTCACGCGTGACGCTACGCGCATCGCAGGGCTGTGAAAGGCGGCCCTCGTGCATCACCGCGATCCGGTCGCAGGTCTCGAACAATTCGTCGAGGTCCTGACTGATCAGCAGGACGCTCGCCCCGCGCGCCGCCAGATCGACCAGCGCCTGACGGATGGTCGCGGCTGCGGCGGCGTCGACGCCCCAGGTCGGCTGATTTATGACGAGCACCTTGGGTTCGCTCAGGATTTCACGGCCCACGACGAATTTCTGCAGATTGCCGCCCGACAGGGTGCGCGCCGCAGGGTCAGGCCCGGCCTTGCGCACGTCAAAGGTCTTGATGACGTCCTGCGCCAGCGCACGGGCCTTTTGGAAATAGATGAGGCCGCGCGAGGTCAGGCCGGCGCCAGCATGGCGCGAGAGAATGAGGTTTTCGGTGAGCGAGAAATCCCCCGCTGCAGCGTGGCCGTTGCGCTCTTCGGGAACAAAGGCGGCGCCGAGACCACGGCG
>CANBVC010000297.1 GCA_947372795.1 Beijerinckiaceae bacterium | reverse complement strand
CCAGTTCGCAAGGTCGTTCCAGAAGTCTATTTGCAAGCTGTCGTAGTGGTGTTCACGCAGTTTGACGTAGAAAGTGACAATGGCGGTTCCATCCCCGGGGGAATAGGATGCTGAAGAGCGGCCTCGCTCGAGGAGCGAGGATTCTCTAGCCTGATCCTATTTTAAAGATCGGTACGGCGGCGATGATCCAAACCGATCATGAAAAAAGTCAAGGCAGATTTAAGAAGATCCGCGTGGCGATCAATAGGGGACGACTAATTTCGTAACCCGCACAGCGGGGAGAGGAGTTACTCAATCAACAGCCGCGCGCGTCTCGAGCAATAGCGGCGGCGCTGAAACATATGTTTGCGGAGTAGGCGAATAACATTTGTGCTGATAGGCGGGGCAGTCAAAGCGTCTGGCTTGCGGAGGAACGGGCCCTGTCTGAATAGGTTTCCGGCCTTCTCTGGTCGCGCGTGGGGGCGGGACTATCTCTAATCGAGACGCCTGTCGCTGGCTGCAGCTCCGGTGGTGATCGCCATGGAAAAACTCTTCGATCCCCGCAATGGCGATGTTGAGGATGACGCTAGCAGCACCAAGAAGCGCTCGCTTCGGGCCATAGCCGGCACCCTGCTTGGGGAGATCAGTCTTGGCAAACTCGCGTTGAGTTGTATCCTCCTTGTGCTGGCGCCGGCCGTTCTGCTTGGCCTTGCGCCGCTGCTCATCACGGCCTGGTGGGCGAAGGCCTCGGACCGCTTCGCGGATCTTGCTGGTGTGGGATCAGCATTGACCCTTGGACTCGTCGCGGCTGTAGGCTGGTTCGGGCTTCGGCCTTTGGCGCGGGCTGTGGAGCGCAGCTTCTGGTCTCTCAATTCTTTGGCCGTGCAGCCCTTCTATGCGGTCAGTCGTGAGGCCTTGCGGCATCTGGCGGAGCGCTTTCTCCCGACCGGGGCCGGGCAGCATAGGCGAGCGCGGCTGCGGGCCGCCACCTCGCTGTGTGCGGGGCTAGGGGCATGTGTCATAGCCGCCTGCATCCTCGCTGTGGTCTGGCCTGCCACCCGCTGGTCCGGCGGGATCGCGGATCTGGCGCGCCCGCTCCATCTGGTTGTGCCCGCGCTCGCAAACGCCCTTACGCTTATGAGCCTCTATTTGGCGCTAGCGTCGCTCGCCTGGGGCGTGGCAGACGCCTCTATGGACCAGCCCCGTGACATATTGGATTTCGATGAGGCGGCGGCCATGGCGCGTCGTTGGCGCGTAGCGCATTTGTCGGACATCCATATGGTGGGGGAGCGTTACGGCTTCCGCATCGAGAGCGGCCGGGCGGGGCCGCGCGGCAATGAGCGGCTAGCTCTGGTTCTTGGCAGGCTCGCGGAGATCCATGCCAGCGATCCACTCGACGCGGTGCTGATCACGGGCGACATGACGGATGCGGGCCGATCATCCGAATGGGCGGAGTTTCTCGATGCGCTGGCGCGCCATCCCGCGCTTATGGAACGATGCTTCATTTTGCCGGGCAACCATGATGTGAACATCGTTGACCGCGCCAATCCCGCGCGGTTGGAACTGCCGGGAAGCTCGGGCAAGCGCCTGCGTGAGATGCGCGCCCTCTCCGCTATGGTGGCGGTGCAGGGCGAGCGTGTCCGCGTATTCGACGAGAGCCGTTCGCAATTGGGAGAAAGTCTAGCGCAGGCGCTCGAACCAATGCGCATTGAAATTGCAGCCTTCGCAGACAAGGGCGGCCTGCGCGCTGCGATGCGGCTGGGCGCTGTCTGGGCCGACGCCTTCCCAATGGCGCTTGCGCCAGCGGAGCCGGATGGTCTGGGGATCCTTTTGTTGAATTCAAATGCACAGACGCATTTCTCATTCACGAACGCCCTCGGGCTCGTCCCTGAGGAGGACATACGCTCCTTGCTCATGGTTTTGGGCCAGTACCCCAGAGCGCGTTGGATCGTGGCGCTGCACCATCATCCCGTGGAATATCCCGGACAGGCAAAGGCTTTCTCGCTGCGGATAGGCACCGCCCTCATCAATGGCAGCCGCTTCGTGCGTAAGTTGCAGGCGCAGGCCCATCGGGTCGTGGTGATGCACGGACACCGACATATAGACTGGATCGGCCATTGCGGCGCACTGAAGATCGTCTCTGCGCCTTCGCCGATCATGGAGACGTTGGATGACGGTCCGACTGGCTTCTATATCCACACCTTGGCGGCCGCCCCCGACGGCTCACTCGCGCTGCTTGCGCCCCTGAGAGTCGAGATACAGCCGCGGACGAATGGCCTCGCAGTAGACTGACAGGTTCGCCGACTGCGGCAGACGGCGGGCGTCGGGCGATTGCTTGATATTACGACTTCTTGACCAAAGAGCTGACTGCCGACTCGCCTTTTCCCTGGCCAAGCTTATAGGCGGAGGCGCCCGCTTTGGGCTTGTCCTTGTCCGCCTTTGGCTTCTTCGCTTCCTTATTACTTTTCATCTGACCTTTGGCCATATCGGTCTCCTATGTTGAGCGGTGAAAGGCCCGGCATGTTGCTACGCTATCAGTCTGCCGCGCCTGTGGCGAATGAACGCGTATCAAATACCTATCCACCAAGTACAGTGTAACCTTCTACCACCAATTCAGGAGCTTTTCGGTGTCAGCGCTCCTGATGCAATCCGAGCTCCGGTGCAATCGGTCAGCTGAATCAGCGCCGGCGAGTGCGCCTGTGGGTTGGATAGTTCGTTGGTATCGATTGATTCTGAATATGAGCTTTGCAATAATTTCTATCGATGATTGTCTGCGGCGCTATCATTCTTAGGCAAGCGTCGACGACGTTCACGACGGGAAATGGCTTTTTGAACCTTCATGGGTAGCCGCCGGCGAGGGGGGCCAGTTTGGGGGCGCGGCGAAACACCCATGGCGCCATGGACAGCGTTTCCTCCCACTCGCGCCGAAGGACCCAGGACTTACAATATACGGAACACCTAAATTGCTTGTGGGAAAGCTCCGCCGTCTATCAGAACGTTCTGTCCCGATTACTTGCGATGAACGCGCACAGATTTTCAAACTTTGACGTTTCGCCAAAGCGCTTAGCGGGAATGGATCGCCGCCTCTGCTCCTGCAATTGGGCGACGGGCATGCGGCATGCGCGACCTGGACTTGCCATTAAATACTTTCGAATATCGGCAGCCGAATTAGAACCAGCGAAATTCCTGAGGTTGAGCTTAGGGTGCGATCACCGAAGGCGAACCTAATATCAGCCGGGATTTTGCCTGAAGATGCGGAAATCGACGCTTTGAATTGGCTGGAGCATAAAACTGAGCTGATCCGTCTACTCAACAATATCCGAATGCCTACACAGCGATCATTCCAGCTTGGAACGGTAACGACAGGTACTTTCCTGATGCAATCTTCCGCCAGTCATCGGATCG
>CANBVC010000296.1 GCA_947372795.1 Beijerinckiaceae bacterium | reverse complement strand
GTCAAGGATACCGACTTCCTCGCCGAAGCCGACAAGATGAAGATGGATATCAGCCCCTCCAGCGGGCTCGAGGCCCAGAAGGTGGCCGAGAGCATGCTCTCCATGCCCCCCAATATCGTGCAGCGCGCCAAGGTGCTGTTCGAACCGGGCAAATAGTGATGCTGCGGCGCGCCTTTCTCGCCATCGCCGGTCTTATCGTGACCTTTGGCGCTGAAAAGGCGCGCGCAGACGCCGCCGATTTCTATCGGGGCCGTACGGTGCAGTTCTATATCGGCAGCGCGCCGGGCGGAGGCTATGACTTCTTCGGGCGCATGATCGCGCGGCATCTCGGGCGGTTCATTCCCGGCAAGCCCAATGTGGTTCCGGTGAACATGCCCGGAGCCGGTGGGCTCAAGATGGCGGGCTACCTCTACACAATCGCCCCGCGCGACGGATCGGCGCTCGGCATCCTCGCCCAGACAGCGCCGCTCGAACAGGCCTTCGGTGTGCCGGGCGTGCAGTTCGACGCCGCACGTTTCACCTATATCGGCCGCGTCGCGCCTGCGGTCGAGGTGACCTATACGTGGAACACGTCCGCAACTCGGACGCTGGAGGACGCCCGCCAGCGCGAAACCGTGATGGGCGGGGCGAGCCCGGATACCAACACTGTCATTTATCTCAACGTGCTCAATGCGTTGGCCGGTACTAAATTCAAGATTATCAGCGGCTATCCCGGCACGGCCGAGCTCAATGTCGCGCTGGAGCGGGGCGAGATAGAAGGTACGACCAAGACCTGGGAAGCCTTCCGCGCCGAGAACGGCGCCTGGCTCGACCAGGGTCAAGTCCGCATCATGCTGCAATACGCCCTCAAACGCGCCCATGACCTGCCCGACACCCCGCTCATGATCGAGCTTGGCCGCACGCCTGAAGAGCGCGAGGCGCTTCGCTTCTTCGCCACCGGGAATGAGTTGGGTCGCGGCGCCATGACGACGCCGGACGTTCCAACCGAGCGCACCGCCGCCCTGCGTCAGGCCTTTGACGCGATGGTCGGCGACCCCGAATTCCTCGCCGAGGCTGCCCAGCGCAAGATCGACGTCGATCCAATGGGCGGCGAAGATGTCGCGGCGCTTGTGCGCGCGATTCTCAGCGCCCCGCCTGCTATCGTGGAGCGAGCGAAGCAGGCCCGCGAAGGACGTTGATTCGTCCCCTGCCCTTTTTCAAGAGATTCGATGGGATGGGCGACGCATGACCTCACGCGGTAACGCCTGACATATCAATAATCTAAGCCCATTCAGTAGACCACTTGCGGAACGCACCGCGAACAGATAGTGTTCGTTCACGCTTTGTTTAAGCGTTTCCCGCAGTCTTCGAACGGATGACCGTTTGCGAATCTCTGCGCGCCGGCCACCGGGACGGGACCTTCGAGAGGACGCCATGCTGACGAAAAAACAGAGCGAGCTGCTGCGCTTCATCAACGAGCGGCTCAAGGAAGATGGGGTTCCCCCCTCCTTCGACGAGATGAAGGAGGCGCTCGATCTACGCTCCAAATCGGGCATTCACCGCCTGATCATGGCCCTAGAAGAACGCGGCTTCATTCGCCGCCTGCCCAACCGCGCGCGCGCGCTCGAAGTGCTGCGCCTGCCCGAATCCGCCACGCCTTCGCAGGGCGCGAGAGGCGGTCGTTTCTCACCCTCGGTGATCGAGGGCGATCTTGGCCGGGTGCGTCAGACTCAGACCGTTCCGCTTCCGGGCGACGACAGCGGTTCGGTTTCGATCCCAGTCATGGGCCGTATCGCGGCTGGCACGCCCATCAGCGCCATCCAAAGCCGCAGCCACACGATCGGCATGCCTGCGGATATGCTGGGTCAGGGCGATCACTTTGCGCTTGAGGTGCGCGGCGACTCGATGATCGAGGCGGGCATTCTCGATCAGGACGTGGTTATCATCCGCAAGCAGGATACGGCGGAGACCGGCGACATCGTGGTGGCGCTCATCGATGATGAGGAAGCGACCTTGAAGCGCCTGCGCAAACGCGGCGCCTCACTCGCCCTTGAAGCGGCGAATCCAGCCTATGAAACGCGCATCTTTGGCCCCGACCGCATCCGCATTCAGGGTCGGCTCGTGACCCTGATCCGCAAATACTGATCAGCGGAAGGGCGGATCCTGTTCCTGCTCCCCTTGCGTGAAAATCTCCGCCCGTTGGGGCCGCCCTAGCGGCGCTCCATTGGGCGCTCGTTCGAGCGCGCGCGTGGGCGCAGGCGACCATGGGCGCTGCTCGCTCGGCCCCCTCGCCGTGCGCAGCAGCACCTCGCTGTCATGGAGGCGCAGAAGCACTGCGCCACTGGCACGTAATCGGCCAATGTCGAAGACAAGCTCGGCCGCACAGCCTGAAGGGGCAGGAAGGGGCGAGACGATGATGTCCGCGCGCCCGCAATCCTGAGCGAAGGCGCGCCGGTCCAGCACCAGCGACAGGCTGCGCCCATCTTCAAGCGCCACCGCGCAGCCCTGCAAATCGCAGCGCGGCCCCTCCGGCCCGCCGGGCTTCTCGGCGAAGGAGACGCCGTTTTGCGTGCGCGGTGCGGCGCTGGCGGCGATCGTATCCGCCGCTGGCCGTCCGTCCGCATCGGCGCGCAACCATTGTTCCACCCCAAAGGCGCTCGGTCGCCGTCCAAATGCGGCTAGCTGGCCGTCAGCCATGCGCGCGGCCACAGCGTCGCCAGTTGGGGCGATTGCCAAATCGAAACGCTCGCCGTTCACCGCGCCATAAAGACCAATGGCGAGGAATGGCAGGGCCAGCAGACGCATGGGAATGCTGCGCCACAGCACAGCGCAGAGAACCGCCAAGGAAAGAAACGGAAGCGCCCAAGGGGCGAAGGCGTGAAGATGCACGGTGGCGCCGGGCAAGGCGCCGATCCAGCGCGCCGCCCAAAGAATGAAATCAATGCCGAGGCCCAGATAGGACCAGACCCAGCCATCAAGCCCCATCGGATAAAGAAAAGCGCCGATCAGCGCCCCCGGAACCGCGAAAAACTCGATGATCGTGAGCGTCAGCGGGTTGCCTATGAGCACATAGGGGCTGAGTTCATGGAAACCTGCCGCCATGAAGGAGGCGGTGGCGGTCGTCGCGGCGATGGTCGAGACCAGCATAGCGATGGGGCCATGTCGCAAGCGCTCCAGAGCCATCAGCAGCCGGTCATTCCGGTCGATACGCGGTCGCAAAGGCATTTCGACCATGCCCCTGACACGCTTCGCCACATCCGACCGCGCCTCCCAGATCGCGACCAGCGCCGCCACCGCTGCAAAGGACAGCTGGAAGCTCGCCCCTAGCAGCGCCTCGGGCTCAAAGATCACGACCACGCAAGCCGCCAGCGCAAGATTGCGCATACTGAAGGCGCGCCGGTCGAAT
>CANBVC010000295.1 GCA_947372795.1 Beijerinckiaceae bacterium | reverse complement strand
AAAGCGTCGGCGTTTCCCTGACCTATGGCGAAAAGGACTGGCAGTGGACGCGCAAGCCCGAGAACGAAGACGAGGTGATCGCCGCAGCGCGCACGAGCGTCGGCCTCATGGGCTCCATGATCCGCTGCGCGCCCATCTCGCGCCGGGTGTTTGAATCCACCCAGCGCCTGCGCATCGTCGCGAAATATACGGTCGGCGTCGATGACGTGGACGTAGAGGCGGCGACGGAACTGGGGATCATGGTTTGCCATGCGCCCACCGAAGCCAATTGCTATGGCGTCGCCGAGACGACCATGACCTTCATCCTCGCCATGTTGAAGAAGGTGCAGGAGCGCGACGCCGCTGTGCGCGCGGGCCGCTGGCGCGAGCCCTCCTTGATGACGACCTTTCTGGGCGCGCGGGTTTCTGAGGGAACGTCGGGCATAACCATCGGCCTCGTTGGCCTTGGGCGTATAGCCCTGCGCGTGGCGCAACTGCTGGCGCCCTGGCGCGTGCGCATCATCGCCTTTGATCCCTATGCCGAGCCGTGGAAATTCCAGCTCGCGAATGCTGAGCGCGTCGATTACGAGACGCTGCTGCGCGAGTCCGATGTGGTGTCGTTCCATGTGGTGCTGACCAACGAGACGCGCTTCATGATGGATGAGAAGGAGCTGGCCCTTTGCAAAAAGGGCGCGACCATCATCAACACGGCGCGCGGCAAGGTGATCCGTGAAGAGGCTCTGGCGCGTGCCATCACGTCCGGCCATATCGGGGGCGCGGCGCTCGATGTGTTCGAGGATGAGCCCCTGCCCATGGATTCGCCGCTGCGCGCGCTTGGAACGAAGGTTCTCCTCTCGCCCCATGCGGCCTCCTACAATGCGGGCGGCGAGTTGCGTCCCGGCATGGTCTGGGCGGTGCAGAGCATGCTCACCGCGCTGCGCGGGGGCGTGCCGGACAATGTCTATAACAAGGCGGTCATCCCGCGCTGGCTGGAGCGTTTCGGCGGCGCGAGCGTGATTGACTGAGGCTCAGGGGATCAGCACCGCCGCCCCGGTCAGTCGCCCCTCGCGCAGATCAGCCAGCGCCTCGTTGGCGCGCTCAAGCGGATAGCGCGTCACCTGCGTCACCACGCCAGCCCTTGGCGCAATGTCGAGAAATTCGCGCGCATCCTGCCGCGTGAGATTGGCGACCGAGAGCACCTGCCGCTCGCCCCAGAGCAGGCGATAGGGAAAGCTCGGGATATCGCTCATATGAATGCCGCCGCAGACCACTCGGCCACCCTTCTTCACCGCCGCAAGCGCGGCCGGCACAAGCGCGCCGACGGGCGCGAAGATAATGGCGGCGTCGAGCGCTTCGGGCGGCGCCTCGTCCGATCCCCCCGCCCAGACGGCGCCCTGCGCAAGGGCGAAGGCCTGCGCCGCCCCATCGCCCGGGCGGGTGAAGGCGAAGATGTCCCGGCCCTGCCAGCGCGCCACCTGCGTGATGATATGCGCTGCCGCGCCAAAGCCGTAGAGACCGATAGCGCGCCCCTCGCCCGCCATGCGCAGGCTGCGCCAGCCGATAAGCCCTGCGCAAAGCAATGGCGCGAGGGCCGCGTCATCGCCCGGCCCCAGCGGGAAGCAGAAACGCGCATCAGCGACGGCATGGCTCGCATATCCGCCATCACGCGTGTAGCCGGTGAAAAGCGGGAGGTCGCAGAGATTTTCGCGCGCGCTGCGGCAATAGGGGCAGCAGCCGCAGGTATGGCCAAGCCATGGCACGCCAACGCGAAGCCCCGGCGCAACCCCCTCGACGCCCGGCCCGACCGCCTCCACGAGGCCGACGATTTCATGGCCCGGAATGATCGGCCCCGCCCGCGGCAGATCGCCATCCACCACATGCAGATCCGTTCTGCACACGCCGCAGGCGCTGACTTTGATGAGAATTTCACCGGAACCAGGACGCGGCGTCTCCCGCTCCTGGAGAACCAGAGCTTCGCCGGGCTGTTGGGACACCATCGCGCGCATGGCCTCAATATAGCGCGAAACAGCAGAAAGTTGACGCGACCCGCCCAAGCGCCTTAGAAGCAAAGCCGTGGAAGGGTGGCCGAGTGGTTTAAGGCAGCGGTCTTGAAAACCGCCGTAGGTGAAAGCCTACCGTGGGTTCGAATCCCACCCCTTCCGCCACCTCTCAAAAATCTACGTGGACAGGGGACTATGCCCCGGCGTCCCTTAAGGCCTCAGCTTCAAGAGACGCAACGCTCGCCGCTCACCCCCCGACGTAATTGCCGTATTTGATCAGGTTCTGCTTCTGCGCCTCATTGCGCGGCGGGAGTTTGAAGAGCTTGTGCGCTGTGCCGCCCAGAATATTGTGCCGCGCCTTGTCGGACACGAAGGGCAGGTCCCAAATCGTCGAGGGCAGGTCGAAGTCCCAATGGGGATAGTCGGATGCATAGAGAAGCGTATTCTCTGCGTCGATCATCTGGAACGTGCATTCCAGCGCGTCCATGTCCTGGATCTCCATGGGCTGCGAGGAGTAATACATCTCGCGCATATATTCGGAGGGCTTGCGCTTGAGCAGCGGGCATTCCGACGGCCGCAGCATGAACTCATGGTCCAGCCGCTGCATCACGAAGGGAATCCAGGCCAAGCCAGCTTCGATCCACACGACGGGCAGCTTGGGGAAGCGCTCGTTCATTCCGTTCACAACCCAGTTCGTGCAGTGAAGGATGTTGTACCAGGAGAAACCGAGCGCATGGGCGGAGAGGAAGCGATTGCAACTCTGGAATGTGTGATCGCCCCACGAAGGGCCTGAATGGAAGGAGAGAACCTGACCGCGCTCTTCGATCGCCCGATAGGTCTTCATATAGGCGTTGTCATAGACTGGCATGTTCGGACGCACGGTAGTCACCATCCATCCGCCGACGCCCTTACGATGCCCGAAGGTCTCGACGCAACGCAGCGTTCCCTCGGGATCGCTGAAGGGCAGGCACAGCATGCTGAACATGCGATAGTCGGTGGCGGGCAGCGCGACCTCTGTGACCCAGCGGTTGTAGGCCCAGCACAATTCGAACTCCATCTCCTTCTGGGGATGCATGCCGATGCTGAGCATGCCGGTCGGAAAAAGGCAGGAATAATCGACGCCCATGGCGTCCATCCAGCGTTGGCCAAGTTGGGCGTCGCGCAGGCGGTTCGGATCGGTCTTCTCCGATGAGCGCAGCGGATAGCGCGTCACGCGTCCGCCCATATCCTGATAGCCGATGGTGCCGGGGATAATCTGGGCCCGACCCTTCTGAGCCGCCGAGAGCGTGAGCTGCTTGAGGACCTCATTCTCCATGAAGGGGAGAATGGCGCCGAGGTTCTCGGTCTCGTTGTGATGGGCGTCGACATCGATGATCAGGATGTCGTCGAAACCGTTGTTCTTGGTCTGCAT
>CANBVC010000294.1 GCA_947372795.1 Beijerinckiaceae bacterium | reverse complement strand
AGATCTCCGCCCAACGCGACGTGGCGGCGCATGATCTCAATCTGTGTCTCCAGCGTCACTGCATTGACCACGAGGCGACCGCCTTCAGGTAGCGCCGCCCATGCGGCGTCGAGAACACCGGCATCAGTTCCGCCGCCGCCGATGAAAATGGCGTCGGGCGTGGGAAGATCAGCGAGCGCGTCGGGCGCCGCGCCCTCGACGACCCTCAATTCGGGCACGCCAAGCTCCAACGCATTGCGCCCGATGCGGGCAGCACGGTCAGCGCGCGTCTCAATAGCGATGGCGCGGTTGGCGGGGTGACGCAGCATCCATTCAATGGAGATGGAACCCGACCCCGCGCCGATATCCCAGAGCAATTCACCCCGACGCGGCGCGAGCGTGGAGAGCGTGATCGCGCGGACCTCACGCTTGGTGATTTGCTTGTCGTGTTCGAAGAGATCGTCAGGCAATCCCGACGCCAGCGGCATGATCCGGGCGCCCCTGTCCGCCACGACTTCGATGGCGAGCGTGTTGAGCGCTGCGACATCATCACCGAACTCTGCGGCGCAGGCCTCGACGCGGCGCTCACGCGGTCCGCCCATCGCCTCGAAGACGATCAAACGACTGCGCCCCATGCCAAGGGCGGTTAGCCGCTCGGCCACGAGACTCGGCGTCCGCCCGTCCCAGGTGAGGGCCAGAATGCGCGCCCCCGGCTGAAGATGTGGCGCGAGCCGCTCCATGGGGCGACCGTGCAACGAGAGCAGCGCGCAATCCTGCTGCGACCAACCGAGCCGCGCGCAAATGAGCGAATAGGCGGAAGGGGACGGCAGGCAGCGCATTTCATCCGCAGGCAAATGCCGCATCGCCATTGCGCCAACGCCATAGTGGAAGGGATCACCAGAGGCGATGATGCAGGTAGGGCGCCCACGGCGCGCCAGCACCTCGGCGAACCCCTCTTCCAGAGGCGAAGGCCAGACCATGGTCTGAGCCTGCGTTGCGCCTAGCAGCGCAAGATGGCGAGCGCCGCCAGCGATAAACTCCGCTTGCTCCAGCGCGCGCCCTGCGGCAGGACTGAGCCCATCAAGCCCGTCTTCGCCCATGCCGATCAAGGTCAGCCAGACGGGATAGGTTGCAGGAGCGCTCATGATTTGCGCCTCATCAGAGAAGAGCCATGGGTGACGGTGAGCAAACGGGGCGCATACTGATCCTTGGCGGAACCAGCGAAGCGATGAAGCTCGCGGCAGTCCTCGCCGCTCAGCTGCAATATCCCGCGCTTCTCTCCCTCGCCGGCCGCACCAAAAAACCAGTGCTGCCCGCAATCCCCAGCCGCATCGGCGGGTTTGGCGGCGTCGAGGGTTTGGCGTACTGGCTCGAAATGCATCAAACGCCAATGGTCATCGACGCGACCCATCCCTTCGCCGCGCGCATGTCGTGGAATGCAGCCGAAGCCTGCGCCCGCCTGCGCATTCCGCGCCTGACGTTCACGCGGCGCCCATGGGAGCCGGAGCCATCGGATCGCTGGACGAGCGTTCGCGATATTGATGCGGCGGTCGATGCGCTTGGCGCTGAGCCGAGGCGCGTCTTCCTGACAGTTGGACGGCTCTCGCTGCCAGCCTTCGCGCGCGCTCCCTGGCATAGCTATGTCGCGCGCAGCATCGATGAGCCGCAGACGAATGAGATGCCGCCGCGGTGCCGCGTGCTGCTCGCCCGCCCGCCCTTCTCGCAAGCCGACGAAAAAGCCCTGATGCAGGCCGAAGGCTTCGATGTCATCTGCACCAAGAACAGCGGCGGCGACGCCACTGAAGCGAAACTTCTCGCAGCGCGAGAACTTGGCCTGCGCGTCATCATGGTCGAGCGCCCACAGGCGCCGCAGGGGGACGTGCTGTTCGATCTGCCCGCGGTGATGCACTGGATCAGGGATCATCTGCCCGCCCCATAGTGTCGCGGCGTATAGATCCATGGGGCAAGCCCATCGGGCCTTTCGACGAAGCGCGTTTCGCTGGAGCCGATGAGCACCAGCGTGCTCATGTCGCATAAAGATGGATCAACCTCCGCCAGCGTCGTGACGATCAGTCTTTCATCAGGACGGCCGACCGCGCGGGCCAGAGCGACGGGGGTCGCGCCGGCTTTCAGGCTGCGCAGAAGCGCGAAGGCCGTATGGATAGCGTCGGGCCGCGCGCGCGATGCAGGATTGTAGAAAGCGATCACGAAATCGCCTTGCGCTGCCGCTGTGAGACGCCGTTCGATCACAGCCCAAGGCTTAAGATTGTCGGATAAGGAAATCGCGCAGAAATCATGGCCCAGCGGCGCGCCAAGCCGCGCAGCCGCCCCCTGCATGGCGCTGACGCCCGGCAATATTTCGATGCGCACCGCACGGTCGGTTTCATCCCCATGATCCACCGCTTCGAACAGCGCCGCCGCCATGGCGAAGACGCCGGGATCGCCGCCCGAAACGACCGCCACCACGCGTCCAGCTTTTGCAAGCTCCAGAGCATGGCGCGCGCGGTCGATTTCGACCCGGTTGTCGCTTGCATGACGCAACTGACCCTCGCGATGTGGCGCGCGCTCAACATAGGGGCCATAGCCAATGAGATCGCTTGCGATGACGAGCGCGTCGCTGGCCTCGGGCGTCAGCCATTTCTCCGGGCCTGGCCCCAAACCGACGACGAGAATGCGACCCTTGGAGAGGTTCTGATCTGTCATGGCCGGCGTCCCTGTCCCGGCACGATGATGATCGAGAAATAAGGCGCGGCATCGTCAAGTTTCTGCGTTAGCGGAATGACCTTTTCATCCGCCATGGAGCCGCGCTCCACATAGATCGCGCGCTCCATAAGTCCCGCCTCTTGGAGCACGCTGCGGACCTTTGCGAAATTGCGCCCGAGCTTCATGAAGACGAGCGCATCCGCAACGCCGACGCGGCGCGCGAGTTCATCCTGCGAAAGGGTCGCGGGCAAGACGCTCAAAACATCATCACCCCACGTCATGGGCTCGCCGGTCGCCGTCCAGCAACCCGACATGCCCGTGACGCCGGGGCAGATCGTGACGGGAAAATCATCACGCAAGCGCACGTACAGATGCATGAACGACCCATAAAACAGGGGATCGCCCTCGCAGAGCAGGGCGACGTCGCGGCCCGCGCGCAGGTGAACGGCGAGCGCCTGCGACGCCTCTTCGTAGAAGGCGGCGAGCTGTTCGCGATAGGCGGGGCTATCGAAAGGAATTTCGACCGTCACGGGATAGACGAGCGGGAGTTCAACGACGCCCGGCGTCAGCAGGCCATCGACGATGGTGCGTGCGTGCCCGCGCCGTCCGCGCTTTGCGAAATAGGCGACGACCGGCGCCGCCTGCAGCGCCTTCAGCGACTTGATGGTGATGAGGTCGGGATCGCCCGGCCCGAGCCCAACGCCGTATAGACGGCCAGATGGCGCTGACATTGTCATTCCTTGTCGCTCGCAAGCGCATTGATC
>CANBVC010000293.1 GCA_947372795.1 Beijerinckiaceae bacterium | reverse complement strand
ATGATCCAGCACCATATCGACCACTGCCTCGAAGATCGCCTCCCCGGGCGCGAGGCCGCCGACGCCTCGCTTGCGGTCGAACTCAAAACCCTCGCCAGATATTTGTGAGCGCCATGCCAGACATCGCAGCCATGATTCAGAGCCATGCGGCCAATCCCTGGGCCTATCTGCCGCTGGCTGTCCTGCTTGGCGCGCTGCATGCGCTGGAGCCCGGCCATTCCAAAAGCATGATGGCGGCCTTCGTGGTTGCGACGCGCGGCACGCCCGCGCAGGCCGCCCTGCTTGGCGGCTCAGCCGCTGCGGGGCACTCGCTTATCGTCTGGGCGTTAGCCGCTGCAGGCCTGTGGCTGGGCGACTCCCTGATCCTCGAGAAGGCCGAGCCCTGGCTGATCCTGACCTCGGGCCTGATGATCCTTGGCCTCGCCTGGCGCATCATCGTGCTGTTCAGGCGCGAACATGATGACCATCATGATCACGATCACGACCATCACCACCATGACCATGAAGAACGCACACTCTCCCATGCGCAAGAACACGAGCGCGAAATCGCGGAGCGCTTCACAGGGCGCAAGGTCGGCAATGGCGCCATCGCTTGGTTTGGCCTGACGGCTGGACTCATGCCCTGCCCCTCAGCCGTGGCGGTGCTTCTCATCTGTCTGCAGAGCCGCGCTTTCACCCTGGGCTTCGGAATGGTTGCGGGTTTCAGCCTCGGCCTCGCCATCACGCTGATTTCAGTTGGCGTGCTGGCCGCTTGGGGCGCGCGCAAGGCCTCGGAGGGCTGGTCGGGCCTTGCTGGCTGGACCGAGCGCCTGCCCTATTTCTCCGCCGCGCTGGTGGGCGTCATAGGCGTCGTCGTGACGGTAAGAGGCTTGCTAGCCACCGGCCTTATCTGATGGAGCGTTCCATGTTCCGCACCCTCCTCCTCGCCGCCTGCCTAGCCTCCCCTGCAGCGCTCGCCCAAAACCATCATGACCACGGTGGCCATATGGCGAAAACGACGGCGCAACCTGCGCCCAAGGAGCCCGGCCAGAGCGCCTTCGCAGCCATTCAGGAAGTGGTCGCGATCCTTGAGGCGGACCCCGCGACGGATTGGTCGAAGGTGAATATTGAGGCCCTGCGCGCCCATCTCATCGACATGAGCAACGTGACCCTCGCCGCGCAGGTGAACGCCGAGCCGATCGAAGGCGGGATGCGCTTTTCAGTGACCGGCGTCGGGCCTGTAATGGAATCGATCCGCCGCATGACGCTCGCTCATGCCGCGACCATGAATGATGTGGATGGCTGGCGCTTCGAGGCCTCACCCATCGAGGGTGGCGCGGTGTTGACCGTGCGGCCGCCCAAGGCTGATCTCGACAAGCTGCGCGGCCTTGGATTCATGGGCGTCATGGCGCGCGGCATGCACCATCAGGCGCATCATCTGGCAATCGCAAGGGGCGGCCACCCGCACTGATCAAACGGCGAAGCTCGTCCCGCAGCCGCAGGACGCCGTGGCGTTGGGGTTTTCGATCTTGAAGCTCTGACCGATGAGATCATTCACGAAATCAATGCGCGACCCGCGCAGGAAATCGAGCGACACGCTGTCGACCAGCACAACCGCGCCCTCGCGCTCGATCACGAGATCATCGGCCTGACGCTCCTGCGTCACGTCGAAGGCGTATTGAAAGCCCGAGCAGCCGCCCCCGTTCACCGCAACGCGCAGCATCGAGCCCTGCGGCTCCTTGCGCAGCACGTCATTGATGCGCCTTGCGGCGCGCTCGGTGAGGTCGACAGGTTGAGCTTCAGCGGTTTGCGTCATTGGCCATACTTTCTCTCGACCCAGAGCTTTTCTGTACCAGACTTGCCATGGGTCGCCCCGTAGATATAAGCGCGGACAGGCGCGTGTTCAACGCATCGCTTCGTGAGAGGGCCTATCCTGTGACCTTGCAGCCCCCTTATTCCGCCAATCACGCGCCCTATGCGGTCGATTCGCGCCTGAGCCGTGGGCGGCTGTTTCCAGAGCCTGACTCCCCCACGCGCACCCATTACCAGCGTGATCGCGACCGGATCATCCATAGCACCGCCTTTCGCAGGCTCGCGCACAAGACACAGGTCTTCGTGCCCCACGAGGGCGATCATTATCGCACCCGCCTCACCCATACGATCGAGGTGGGCCAAATCGCCCGCGCCATCGCCCGCTCGCTTCGCCTCGACGAAGACCTTGCTGAAGCTCTGGCGCTGGCCCACGACCTCGGCCACACACCCTTCGGCCATACGGGCGAGGATGCGCTGGAAGAGGTCATGGAGCCCTTCGGCGGCTTTGATCATAACGCGCAGGCGCTTCGCATCGTCACGCGCCTTGAGAAACGCTACGCCGATTATGATGGGCTGAACCTCGCATGGGAGACGCTAGAGGGCCTGGTCAAGCACAATGGGCCTCTGTTGCATCGCTCTGGCGCGCCCATCGAGAAATATGCGGCGCGCGGCCTGCCCGTCGCCATTCTCGAATTCGACGCGCGCCTGCCGCTCGATCTCTCAAGCTACGCCAGCGCCGAGGCGCAGGCCGCCGCCATAGCCGATGACGTCGCCTATAACGCCCATGACATAGATGACGGCCTGCGCGCGGGGCTCTTCACGATCGATGATTTGCGCAGCGTAGATTTCGTCGGCGATCTCGTGCGCGAGATCCAGGCGCGCCATCCCGGCCTTGAGCGCAATCGTTTCGTTCATGAATTGGGCCGACGCCTGATCACCCGCTTCGTCGAAGACGCCATCCGCGAAGGGGGCGCACGCCTCGCGCAGGCCAATCCGCAAAGCGCCGCTGCGGTGCGCGCGCAAGACCGCGCCATGGTGACATTCTCAGAGCCGATGCAGGCGGCGGACAAGGCCATCAAGGGCTTTCTCTATCCGCATATGTATCGCCACCCCAAGGTGATGAAAGTGCGCGTTGAGGCGGCGGAAGTCGTGCGCCGCATAGCCCGCGCCTTTCTCGCCGATCCCGCCCTCATGCCCGGCGAATGGGCGAGCGCCGCGCAGGCGATGAAAGGCGAGGAGACGCGCATGGCGCGGCTCATCTGCGATTATATCGCGGGCATGACGGATCGTTATGCGCTAGCCGAACACAAGCGGCTGTTTGGGGATGCGCCGACGCTGCGATAGGAGCGTTTTACGAAACTAAACGAGATGGAGCGCATAAAAAAAAACCCTCCCCCTTGTGGGGAGGGTCGGCCGCGTCAGCGGACGGGGTGGGGTGGGGGTCTGCGAATGCTGATCGTTAGGGGGTTTTGAGGCGCTCACCACAAAGATATCACGACCCACACCCCTCACCCCTCCCCACAAGGGTGTTCAGACCGGAGAGATGGTGGACACCTGTTCGGAGACATGGTGGACAGGTTGAGCATCGCCTTTCTCGGCTCGCAAGTCGAGGCTGGCGATGCGTTGGTGGCGGTAAAAGACTTCGTAGCAGCCGTCCTGATTGGTCGCTCGCAAGG
>CANBVC010000292.1 GCA_947372795.1 Beijerinckiaceae bacterium | reverse complement strand
CGGCGCGGCTGGCCGGTTTCGGCCGCCACAACCGAGGCGGCGTCCTTCACCGAAAGCGTCGTCAGCGCCTTGCGCAACTTCGCGTCGAGATCCTCGGCGCTCACGGTGGCGCCACCCTCGCCGGGCGGGCTCACCAGAAGCACGATTTCGCCCTTGGGTGGCCCTTCGGCGGCGAGCGCCGCGGCGAGATCGCCAAGCGTTCCGCGACGCACGGTTTCATAATGTTTGGTCAGTTCACGCGCGATGGCCGCGTCCCGGCCGCCAAGAACCGCGTGCAGATCTTCCAGCGTCTCGGCGAGGCGGCGGGGCGATTCGAAGAACACCAGCGTGCCGGGAATGGGCGCGAGTTCGGCGATGCGCTGGCGACGGGCGGCGCTCCGGGGCGGCAAAAAGCCTTCGAAGAAAAAGCGATCCGTCGGCAGGCCCGCCACCATGAGGGCGGCGAGGACGGCGGAGGCGCCGGGCACTGCGACAACGTTGATCCCGGCAGCCGCCGCATCGGCCACCAGCTTGAAGCCGGGGTCCGAAATCAACGGCGTGCCCGCGTCAGACACAAGCGCGAGCGCGGCGCCAGTCTCAAGCCTTGCGAGCAGATGCGGGCGCACCACGGCGGCGTTGTGTTCATGATAGGCGACCAGCGGCGTGGTGATCCCGTAATGGGCCAGCAGCGTCTTGGTGACGCGCGTATCCTCGGCGATGATCGCGTCGGCGGCGGCGAGCGTGGCGACGCCGCGAAAGGATATGTCGCGCAGGTTGCCGATGGGGGTGGCGACCACATGCAGGCCCGGCTGCAGCCGATCCGCCTCCATGCCGATGCCGAAAGCCGTGAAGGAGGCCGAAACGGGTCTCGTCGGCTGGTGCGGTTTGCCCTGATCCATGGCGCCGTTCTTTAAAAGGGATCGATAGTTCGTTATATAGAACGCTTGACCATAAAGCGCAACGCCGTAATTCGCCCGCAATGGCGCCTATCTTGTGGCGAACGGCACAGCTGAAGGAAGATTCATGGGGGCGAGCCTCACGTTTAGCACAAAAGTGGGTGAATGCGCCCTGAGGGCGCTCGCCTGCGCGCTCGCGCTCACTTTGGCTGGCTGCGGGCCGTCAGGCTTTCGGCGCAGCGCCTCAGCCGCCCCGCCGACGCCATCCAGCGCCATCGAAACCACGCCCCTCGCCGCCGCAGGCGATACGAGCCGAATCGGAACCGGCCCCATCAAGATCGCCCTGATCGCGCCCCTTACGGGCCCCAACGGCGAAAACGCCGTGGGCGTCTCCCTGCGCAACGCGGCGGAGCTGGCGGTGGCGGCGTTCGATTCCTCGCCCGCAACCCTCATCGTGAAGGACGATCGCTCAAGCCCGGCAGGCGCGAAAGCCGCCACGCAGGCCGCCATCGCGGATGGGGCGGAGCTGATCCTTGGCCCGCTCTTCGCCGCCAATGTGCGGGAGACTAAGACGGTGGCCCGCGCGGCGGGCAAGCCGGTGATCGCCTTTTCGACGGACCCGGCGCTCGCCGGACACGGGGTCTATCTCCTGTCCTTCCTCGTCGAATCCTATGTGGACCGAATCGTGGATTTCGCAGCTGCGCGCGGCAAGCGCTCCATGGCGGCGCTGATTCCCGACAGCGACTATGGCCGCCTCGCGCAGGCCGCTTTCATGACCGCCGCCGCGCGCAACAATGTGCGCGTGGTGGCGGTCGAACGCAGGCGGGCGGGCGCATCCGCAGAAGAGGCAGCTCAAAGGATCGCCAGCCTTGGCGCCGAGATCGACGCGCTTTTCATTCCCGAACAGGCCGAGGCCATGGCGGAGGTTTCGCAGGCGCTCGCACGGGCGGGCTTTGACGGCAGGCGGGTGCAGATTCTGGGCACGGGCGTCTGGAACGACGCGCGGGTGCTGAAGATCCGCGCGCTGCAGGGGGCCTGGTTCGCCGCGCCTGACAATGCGGGCTTCAATACCTTCGCCATGAGCTACCGCGAACGCTTTGGCGCCGATCCCTCCCGCGTGGCGACGCTGGCCTATGACGCGGTGGCGCTCAGCATCGCGCTCGCGCGCCAGCGGCAGGGGGAAGGTTTCTCGCCGGGCGCCCTAGAAGGCGAATCGGGCTTCAACGGAACGGACGGCCTGTTCCGCTTCAGGGCCGATGGGCTCAACGAGCGCGGCCTGACGGTGCAGATGGTCGACCAGGGGACGACGACGCTCATCAGCCCCGCGCCGCGGAGCTTCTAGGAAGCAAGTTCCGCGATCACGGAATCCAGCAGCGGAAACCCTTCGGCCGTGACACGCAGCCGCCCATCCGGGGTGCGCTCGACGAAACCATGGCTCTCAAGCCCCGAAATACGTTCAGGATCAAGCGCGCGCCCGGCGATGCGATGGAAGCGCTGGGGGTCGACGCCCTCGCGCAGGCGCAAGCCCATGAGCAGGAATTCATCGCCCTGCGCGGCGGCGTTCAGCGCCTCGTCCTCAATCAATCCCTGGCCCTGCGCCTCTACGGCGGACAGCCATTTCTCGGGATGCTTTTCGGTCGATTGCGCCATGCGCCCCTGCGCGGTCACAAGCCGCCCATGCGCGCCGGGGCCGACGCCCGCATATTCGCCATAGCGCCAATAGACGAGGTTATGGCGGCTCTCGCATCCCGGCCTTGCGTGGTTCGAAACCTCATAGGCGGGCATGCCCGCCTGATCCATCATCTCTTGCGTCAAATCCCAGAGGGTTCGGCCAAGGTCCGGGTCGGGCGGCGCGAGTTTGCCAGCCTCCACCAGACGCTCGAACATAGTGCCGGGCTCAATGGTGAGCTGATAGAGCGACAGATGTTCTGGCGCCCGGCGCAGGGCCTCGCGCAATTCTCCCGCCCAGTCGGCCGGGCTCTGGTTTGGGCGGGCGTAAATGAGATCGAAGGAGGCCCGCTCGAAGACGCTTGTTGCGATCTCCACCGCCGCCATGGCCTCAGCGGCGCTGTGCATGCGCCCCAGCGCCTTGAGATCAGCGTCGTTCATGGCCTGTACGCCAAGCGACACCCGGTTGACGCCCGCCGCCCGATAGCCGCGAAACCGCTCGGCCTCGACACTGGTGGGGTTGGCTTCCAGCGTGATTTCGGCGCCCGGCGCAATGGGCCAATGGGCGGCGATGGCCTCCAGAATGGCGCCAACCGTCTGCGGCTGCATCAGCGACGGCGTGCCGCCGCCAAAGAAGATCGAGGATACCTGCCGCCCCGGCGCCAGCGCAGCCCGATGGGCGAGCTCGGCCCTGAAGGCCGCGACATAGCGCGCCTCGTCCACGGGCGCGGCGCGCACATGGCTGTTGAAATCGCAATAGGGACATTTCGACAGGCAGAAGGGCCAGTGGACATAGACCCCGAAGCCCGGATCGAAGGCGCTGGAATGGCTCGGCATGCAGGCCTTATGGCATGCCCGCGCGTTCGGGTCATCCGAAGATCAGTGACCCTTGCCTTCGCCTGAGAGACGGTCTGTAAAGGCGAGCA
>CANBVC010000291.1 GCA_947372795.1 Beijerinckiaceae bacterium | reverse complement strand
CCAGCGAGCTTGGCCGGCTTCGTTCCGTTACTGGACTCCGCGACCTTCGCCAGAAAATCCATGAAGTCGCGGATATGCACCATGCCGCGCGGATCATCTAGCGTGTCGCCATAGGCGGGGATGCGCGAATGGCCCGCTGTGCGGAAGATAGCAAGCACTTCGCCAAGCGAGGCGTCGGCACGTACGCTGACGATATCGGCGCGCGGCACCATGACGTCGGCGACGCGCAACTCGTGCAGCGACAAGACATTCTTGAGGATCAAGCGTTCCTGCGGCGTGAAATCCGTGCTGGTGGAAGACCCTTCCAACGCGTCCTCGATATCTTCGCGCACGGAGGGACCTTGCAGACCGAACAGGGATCGCAGTCGCTCAAAGAGCCCCGGCTTATCTGAGCCCGAAGCGTGGTTTGTGTCTGCGCCGCTCATATCTGCGTCAAATCCTCATCGTCCATGGCGTATGGATCGGCGACGCCAAGCTCGCCAAGGATACTGACCTCCAGCGCCTCCATCTCGTCAGCTTCTTCGTCGGTTTCATGATCATAACCGACGAGATGCAGGAAGCCGTGCAGCACCATGTGCATATAATGATCGCGGAAAGTCTTCGCCTCTTCGCGAGCCTCCCGCACCACGGTTTCATAAGCGATGGCGATATCGCCCACGGCAGGAGATTTCGCCAGCATCGAGGGCGGCGCAGCAGGAAACGAAAGGACGTTTGTCGGCTTGTCGAGACCACGCCATTCCCGATTGATCTCGCGTATGCGGGCGTCGTCGCAGAGCAGCAGGCTTACCTCAGCCTGCGGCGATAGTTTGATTTTCGTAGCCGCGACCGCGCTCACGATCACCTCGCTGGCGAGAGCCTCAAAACCTTCATGCTGGTTCCAGGCCTCGCATTCTACGAGCGTCGACAGGATAGGGCTCATGACCGCGCCGCCGCCTCCCGGCCCGGCGCCTCATAAGCGTCGACGATGCGGCGCACGAGATCATGGCGCACCACATCAGCGGCGCGGAAGCGCACATGACCAACGCCTTCAATTTCACTGAGCAGACCGACGGCTTCGCTTAGTCCCGATTTCTGACCTGGCGGCAAATCGGTCTGCGTCGGATCGCCCGTGATGATCATTCGCGAGCCCTCGCCAAGACGCGTCAGAAACATCTTCATCTGCATGGAGGTCGCGTTCTGCGCTTCATCGAGCAGGATGCACGAGCCCGAAAGCGTACGCCCGCGCATGAAGGCCAGCGGCGCCACTTCGATCATGCCCGTCTGCATGCCGCGCTCAACCGTGCGGCCATCCATGAAATCATAAAGCGCATCATAAATCGGTCGCAGATAAGGATCGACTTTCTCTCGCATGTCGCCCGGCAGGAAGCCGAGCCGCTCGCCAGCCTCGACAGCGGGACGCGACAGAATGAGCCGCTCTACGACGCCATGTTCGAGAAGCGAGACCGCATGGCCAACGGCGAGCCATGTCTTGCCCGTGCCTGCGGGTCCTTCGGCGAAGACGAGTTCGTGCTTCTTCATCAAACGCAGATAAAGATCCTGCGCCGCGTTGCGCGCGCGCACCATACCTCGCTTGCGGGTTCCGATTTGGTCGAAGGCGCCGCGTGTGGCCTCCGCCTCTTTGTCCTTTGGAAAGAGCGAGCCTTGCTTAGAGCCTTCTTCAATGGCGCCATCGACATCGCCGAGCGTGACGGCATGACCGTGCCGCACGCGCTCATAAAGAATCTCAAGCACGCGCCGCGCCTGTTCGCAGGCTTCGGGCGCGCCCTTGATAATCACATGGTTGCCATTGGCCACCGCTGAAACCTCAAGCCGACGCTCGATCTTGGCGATGTTCTGATCGTAGAGGCCGAAGACCAGAGAGCCTAACCGATTGTCCTCAAAGGCTAGGGTTATCTCGCTTGAATCAGCGTTCCGTTCAATCCGCGCCCCGGTGGCAGGCGCTTCGCTTCGACCCGGCGATGTCGGCCTCAATGGCTAGCCTCCGTGTGAGAATCGACCAGACGTCCGTAAAGGGAGTTCACGCCCACTTCGATGATATGCGCCTTTGCGACCTGGCCAATCAGTTCCTGCGGGCCATCCACATGCACTGCGTGAAGCCATGGCGTCTTGCCGCCGATCTGGCCGGGGCGACGTCCCGGTTTTTCAAAAAGCACTTCAACCGTCTGGCCGAGCATGGCGTGATTGAAAGCGTCGCGCTGGCTATCGACCAGAGCCTTCAGCCGCGCCAGACGCTCCGTCTTCACCTCTTCAGGCACATGCTCGCCCATGGTGGCCGCAGGCGTGCCCGGACGCGCCGAATATTTGAAGAAATAGGCGCTGGCCAATTTCACCTGTTCGATGAGACGCAAGGTGTCGAGGAAGTCTTCCTCGCTCTCGCCGGGAAAGCCCACGATGAAATCCGATGACAAAGCAATGTCAGGCCGCACCGCGCGGATACGCTCGATCTGGCGAAGATAATCGGCAGCGCTATGCTTGCGGTTCATCAGGGCCAATATGCGATCGGAACCCGACTGCACCGGCAGATGCAGGAAGGGCATGAGCTGCGGCAGATCTCGATGCGCCTCAATGAGATCATCGCGCATGTCGTTCGGGTGGCTCGTCGTATAGCGAATGCGCGCGATACCGGGAATTTGCGCGATGCGAGTCGCCAGTTGCGCCAGCGACCAGGCGGAGCCTGACGGACCCTCCCCATGATAGGCGTTAACGTTCTGGCCCAGAAGACTGACCTCGCAAACGCCCGAAGCCGCGAGCCGCTCCACTTCCTCCACGATCTGCCGAACGGGGCGCGAAACTTCGGCGCCGCGCGTATAGGGCACCACGCAGAAGGTGCAGAAATTATCGCACCCCTCCTGCACGGTGACGAAGGCGCTGAGGCCGCGCGAGCGGATCTTTTGGGCAGTCGGAGGAGCCAGATGATCGAATTTATCCTCGACGGGAAATTCGGTGTCGACCACGACCGCGCCATTGCCGGTCCGGCGCAGCAACTCAGGCAGGCGATGATAATTCTGAGGGCCGACCACGAGATCGACCGCGCTCTGGCGACGATGGATTTCGGCGCCCTCGGCCTGCGCGACGCATCCCGTCACCGCGATCTTCGTATCGACGCCGCGCGATGCGCGCTCCTGTTTCAATTCACGGATCTTGCCAAGCTCGGAATAGATCTTCTCGGAGGCATGTTCGCGAATATGGCATGTGTTGAGAACGACGAGGTCGGCGTCCTCCATAGCGGTCGTCTCCTCATAGCCTTCCCCGGCGAGCACATCGGTCATGCGCGTGGCGTCATAGACGTTCATTTGACAGCCATATGACTTCACGAAGACCTTGCGCTTGCGCGCGTCCGCTACGCAGGAGACATCATCCCGGGATTGCAAAATCAGAACCCTTGCCGTCGCTAGAGAGGAATTTGCACCATTCTAGCAGACTTTCGCCCGCGACACAGGCCCGCCTTACGATCAAGCCCTGCGGCGCAGGATGAGCGC
>CANBVC010000290.1 GCA_947372795.1 Beijerinckiaceae bacterium | reverse complement strand
CTCCTGCGCCTGGAATGTCCCTTCAAGGCTAGTAAAGAAGCCCTGCGGGAGGGCGGCGCTAGCCACCTCGCGGCGGATATCGGCGATGGCGCGCGCCATGTCGGTCGCGCCGTCCGTGTTGGCGAAGATGACGATCCGGCGTTTGCCATTCTCGCGCAGGATCTGGTTCGGCCCGTCCGTCTCGCTGACATCGGCGACCTGGTGCAACGGGATCCAGCCCTGCGGCGATTGGATGAGATAGTCGCTCAACGCCGCCGTTCCGCGCTGCGCATCGTCAAGGCGCATCACCACGTCGAAGCGTCGACTGCCGTCTACAATTCGCGACACCGCGCGCCCGTTCGAGAGCCGCTGCAACTCGTCCGTGATGGCGGCGGGCTGGAGACCGTAGAGCGCGGCGCGCTGGTAGTCGACCGCAATCTCGATCTGCGGAATACGCACCTGCCGCTCCACTTGCAGATCAACAAGGCCGGGCACGTTGGCGAGGCGGGCGCGCAGTTTCTCGGCTGTGCCCACGAGGCCGTCGAGATCCTCGCCGAACACCTTCAAGACGATTTGCGCGCGCACGCCCGAAAGCATGTGGTCGAGCCGGTGCGAGATCGGCTGACCGATATTGACGGCCATGGGCAGGATGGCGAGCTTACCCCGGATCTCCATTACGATGGCCTCGCGGCTGCGCGCCGACGCCCGCAGGTCCACTTCGATTTCCGAGGAATGGACGCCCTCCGCATGCTCATCGAGTTCAGCGCGCCCGGTGCGTCGTCCAACCGATTTAACTTCGGACACAGCAAGGATCAGGCGCTCGGCGATGAGGCCGACGCGGTTCGATTCCGCCAGCGAAATGCCCGGCGTGAAGGTAGTGTTGATCGTCAATGTGCCTTCGTTGAACGGCGGCAGGAAAGCGCGCGGCAGATTAAACGCCGCCGCGCCCGCGCCGATCACGCCCGCAAGCGCGATAATCATCACCAGCCACGGCTTCAAAAGCGCGCCGCGCAGCAGGCCCGCATAGACGTGCTTGAGGCCGCGCACCAGCGCGCCCTCGCGCTCGTGTTGGGCTGCGATCTTCGGCAGAAGATAAAAGGCCATCACCGGCGTCAGGGTGATCGAGACGATGAGGCTCGCCAAGATCGCGACGATATAGGCCTGCCCCAGCGGCGCAAAAAGCCGCCCCTCGATGCCCGACAGGGCGAAGAGCGGGACGAAGACGAGGATGATGATCATCGTGGCGTAGACGATGCCGGAACGCACTTCCTGACTGGCGGAGACCACCACGTCGAACACCGGCCTTGGCTGCGCCGCCGCGTGGTTTTCGCGCAGGCGGCGAAAGATGTTCTCCACATCCACCACCGCATCGTCCACCAGCTCGCCGATGGCGATGGCGATGCCGCCCAGCGTCATCGTATTGATCGACAGGCCCAGCATGTGGAACACGATGGCCGCCGTCAGCACAGAGACGGGAATGGCGGTGAGCGAAATCGCCGTGGTGCGCCAGTTCAGCAGAAATGCGAAGAGCACCAAGGCCACCACCGCCACGGCCTCGACCAGCACATGCTCCACGTTGCGGATCGAGGTCTCGATGAAATCGGCCTGCCGGAAGAGGATATTGTCGGCCTTGACGCCGCGCGGCAGGCTCGGGGCGATCTCCTTCAGCGCCGCCTCGATGTCGCGCGTGAGGCGCACCGTGTCGATGTCCGGCTGCTTCTCCACGGAAAGGATCACCGCAGGCTTGCCCATATAGCCGCCATCGCCCCGCTTGGGCGCGGCGCCGAATTTCACCTCGGCGATCTGGCGCAAATAGACGGGGCCGCTCGCATTGGTGGCGACGACCATGCCCGCGAGATCGTCGAGGCTGAGCGTGCGCCCGATGTTGCGCACAAGGAACTCGCGCGAATACTGGTTCGTGTAGCCGCCGCCGGTGTTGACGCCAAACTGGGCGAGCGCCTTTTCAAGCTCGGCCATGCCAACGCCCAGCGCGCGCATGGCGGCGGGGTTCGGCGCGACGCGATATTGCCGCACTTCGCCACCGATGGGGATGACCTGCGCGACGCCGGGAATGGCGAGCAGGCGAGGCCGCAAAACAAAGTCGGCGGCTTCGCGCACGTCCATGGGCGAGACATCGTCGGGCGCGGTGAGGGCGAGGAGCACGATCTGGCCCATGATGGAGTTTACCGGCCCCATCTGCGGCGTCACACTGGCTGGCAGTTGATCACGCACCAGCGCGAGGCGCTCGGCGATCTGCTGGCGGTTGCGATAGATATCCGTACCCCAATCGAACTCGACATAGACGATAGAGAGCCCGACGCCCGAGACTGAGCGCACGCGGGAGACTCCCGGCACGCCGTTCATTTGCGTTTCGATGACGAAGGAGACGAGCTGCTCCACCTCCGGCGGCGCGAGGCCCTGCGCTTCCGTCATGATCGTGACGGTGGGCTTGTTGAGATCGGGCAACACATCCACAGGCAGGCGCGTAGCGGTGAAGGCGCCCCAGACGACGAGGACAAGCGCCAGCGCGATCACCAGCAGGCGGTTGCGGAGCGAATGGGTGACGAGAAAAGTGAACATGGCCCCTCACCGCACCTGGTTGAGGAGTTCGGCTGCCTGCGTCACGATCCGCCTGCCCGGCTCGAGCCCGCCGACTATGAGCACGCGCTCGGCGTCGAGCGGCTGCGTGCGCACCACCACGGAGCGGAAGCGCTCGGCGCCATCATGCGTATAGACCACGCTCTCGCCGTTCGACCGACGCACCACGCTTGCACGCGGCGCGGCGAGACCGGAGACGCCTACGCTAGTCTGGGCAAAGACCGTGACGAACTGGCCGGGACGCAAGCCTGTCGGCGCGCGCTTGATGGCGAATTGCAACGCCGCCGCCTGATTGCGGTCGGCTAGCCCTGCTCCGATAAAGGCGAGCCCAAGCTCGCGCCCATCTGGCGAGCGGGCGCTGGCGGAGCCCACAGGCGCCGCCACGTCGAAGGATAGAGCCTCCACGAACAGGCGCTTCGGGTCGATGATTTGAAAGATGATCGCGTTCACATCCACGACCTGTCCGGCGACGGCGTTGGCCGCTGCGATGACGCCGTCTAGGGGCGCGCGCAACGCCTCGGGCTCGCGCTTGGCGCGGTCAAGCGAGGCCCGCTTGTTGCGCAGACCTTCGAGCTCGAGCCGAGCTTCCTCAAGAGTCACCGCGGCAACTGCGCCGGTCTTAGCCAGAGTCTCATAGCGGGAGATGCGCCGCTCGACGATGGACACCTGCTGGTCGAGATCGCCCTGCTGCTGTTGCATCGTCGACTGATCGATGGCGAGGAACGGCGTCGAGACATAGGCGAGCACATCGCCAGCATGGACCTTCGCGCCTAGGCTGGGGAAGCCACCCGGAGGCGGAGAGAGACGCCCAACGGCTGAGGCCTGAACAAGTCCGGCGCCGTTCGGGTCGGGTATGATGCGCCCGGGTAATTCGACGCGCTTCGCGAACCGGTCCTCGCGGCCGAGAACCGTGCGCACGGCCAGAACCCGCTGGGTGGCCTTGGGCAGGAAAACCGAGCCGTCTGGCAGGGCCTGCGCGCGATCGGGGG
>CANBVC010000289.1 GCA_947372795.1 Beijerinckiaceae bacterium | reverse complement strand
ACTATCGGCACTCCTGTCGAGCGCTCGTCTCTCCTGACTTCGACACGGCCCAGTTACGCGGGGCTCGTCCCCCCTAAACCGGTACGCGGCTGTGCGCCTTAGCGCGTGGTCGCTCGCGCCATGTGAAAGATGAATCATTGACTCAGTTTTCGGATCTCGGCCTCGTCGAGACGCTGCTTCGCGCCCTTCGCGAAGAAGGCTACACCACCCCCACCCCCATTCAGGCGCAGTCCATTCCTCCCCTGTTGCAGGGGCGCGATCTCTTGGGCATCGCCCAGACCGGCACCGGCAAGACGGCCGCTTTCGCTCTGCCGATCATCCAGCGCCTGCTCGCCAATCCGCAGCGGGCCGAGCCCGGCTATGTGCGCGCTCTTGTTCTTGCGCCCACGCGTGAGCTTGCGGCGCAGATCGCCGAAAGCTTCCGCGCCTATGGCCGCTTCGCCCGCATTCAGGTCGCCTGCATCGTCGGCGGCGTGTCGCTTGGCCCCCAGCGTCAGGCGCTTGCGCGTGGTCTTGATGTGCTCGTCGCGACGCCCGGCCGTCTGCTCGACCATATGAGCACAGGCAATGTGCGTCTCGACCGCACCGAAGTCGTCGTGCTCGATGAAGCCGATCACATGCTCGATCTTGGCTTCGTCGTGCCGATCCGCAAGATCGTCGCCAAACTGCCGCGTGAGCGTCAGAACCTCTTCTTCTCGGCCACCATGCCTAAGGAGATCGCGGGTCTTGCTGGCGACATGCTGCGCAATCCGGTTCAGGTGTCGGTGACCCCCGTCGCCACCACCGCCGAGCGCATCAAGCAGGAAGTCTATCACGTCGAGGCGGCGCGCAAGCGCGACCTGCTCGTGGAGCTGCTGCGCCGTCCCGAGGTCAAGCGCACCATCGTTTTCACCCGTACCAAGCGCGGCGCGGACAAGGTGGCGCAGCATCTGAGCGCCTCCAACATTTCCTCCGCCGCCATCCATGGCAACAAGAGCCAGAACCAGCGTGAGCGCGCGCTCGACAGTTTCCGCAGCGGTTCCTGCCCTGTGCTCGTGGCCACCGACATCGCGGCCCGCGGCATCGATGTGGATGGCGTGACGCATGTGGTGAACTTTGAACTGCCTGACGTAGCGGAAAGCTATGTGCATCGCATCGGCCGCACCGCGCGCGCTGGCGCTGATGGCGCAGCCTTCACGCTTTGCGATGATGACGAGCGTCACCTGCTGCGCGCCATCGAGAAGCTGACGCGCCAGACGATTCCCCCCACCGACCGCCGCCAGCCCGGCGCGCGTCCCCTGAGCGAGCCGCCGCGCGGCGCCGCCCCCGGCGGCCGTAACGGCAAGCCGCAGGGTCGTCCGGGCGCCAAGCCGGCGCAGGGCAGGCCGGGCAACGGCAAGCCTGCGCATACCGGGCCGCGGCCCGGTCAGGCCGCTGGGGCGAGGCCAGGCCGCAGCGACGCGGGCCGTCGTCCTGCTCGTGAGGCGGGTGGTTTTTCGCGCTGATTTACGACACCACCGCAGGAAAAGGCCTCATGAGGCCCGACCCTGCGGTTACGGACTTGCTTCGGCTCTGGTGAAGTCCCATCTTCACCAGTGAAGGCCACACCCGGCCGTTACCGGAGCCCATATGAGCACGCCAGAGATCCCGGGAAGGGATGGCATTCAGCTCTTCCCTCCACATCCCCATAGGGCGCGAAGCTTTGGCGCTGGATTGCGCGCCTGGTTCCTCACCGGCATCATCATCGCCGGGCCGTTGGCCGTTACAGGTTGGCTTGTCTGGTGGATGATCGATACGGTCGACCATTGGGTGAAGCCGCTGGTTCCGCCAGCCCTTTGGCCCGACACCTACCTACCGGTGCGTGTGCCCGGCACGGGCGTGGTGCTCGCGTTTCTGGGCCTGACTCTGCTCGGATTTCTCGCCGCCAATATCGCCGGGCGCGGCTTGCTTCGGCTCGGCGAACTGATGCTCGACCGCATGCCGGTGGTGCGTGGCATCTACAAGGCCGTGAAGCAAATTTTCGAAACGGTCTTCTCGCAACAAAGCTCTTCGTTCCGTAAGGTATGTCTGGTGCAGTTTCCGGCGAAGGGCATGTGGTCTTTGGCCTTCATCTCCGCGCCGCCATCAGGGTCTCTGGTCGGGTCGCTGCCTGAGACGAGCGATTATCTTTCCGTCTTCATGCCCTGCACTCCCAATCCCACGACCGGATTCTGGTTCTATGTGCCAGCGTCTGACGTGATCGAGATCAGCCTCACGCCGGACGAAGCCTTCAAGCTCATCATGTCTGCGGGCGTGATCCAGCCGGGGGCTGAAAAATCGCTGGCGGATATGACGGATGCGTCGATCGCCGCTGGCGAGAAAAAGACTGTGAGCTAACCGGCGCGCACGAGCTTGGCCGCCTCTTCGCGTTCGAAGAGATGCAGCAGGAGTTGAAGCGCTTCGTTTTGAAGGTCCGGGTCGTCAGCTAGAATGCGCGTCGCTTCCTCGCGGGCCATGGCGAGCAGGGGCCCATGCACGTCAAGGCTCGCAAGTCGGAAGCCGGGCAGGCCCGATTGGCGGGCGCCCAAAATCTCGCCCTCGCCCCGCAGCCGCAGATCTTCCTCCGCGATGCGAAAGCCATCTTCCGTTTCGCGCATGATATTGATGCGCGAGCGCGAGACTTCGCCGAGCGGCGCCTTATAGAGCAAAAGGCATGTCGATTTCGCTGCGCCGCGCCCCACGCGCCCGCGCAACTGATGCAATTGCGCGAGGCCGAAACGCTCGGCATGTTCGATGACCATGATGCTGGCGTTGGGCACATCGACGCCGACCTCGATCACCGTGGTCGCCACCAGAACCTTGGTCTCGTTGCGCTGGAAGGCGTCCATGGCGGCATCTTTTTCGCGCCCCTTCATCTTGCCGTGGACGAGACCCACGCGGTCTCCGAAGAATTGCTGCAGTAGTTCGTAGCGTTCCTGCGCTGCGGCGACGTCCAGCTCTTCGTTTTCTTCGACGAGCGGGCAGACCCAATAGACCTGCGCGCCTGCATCGAGCGCACGGCGCAGGCCCTCCACCACTTCGTCGATCCGCTCCACGGGCAGGGCGCGCGTATCCACGGGTTTGCGGCCTGCGGGCTTGTCACGCAGGGTCGAAACATCCATGTCGCCGAAATAGGTGAGCACCAGCGTGCGCGGAATGGGCGTCGCGGTCATCACCAGCACATCTACAGCCTCGCCTTTCTGGCCGAGCGCAAGGCGCTGGTGCACGCCAAAGCGATGCTGCTCATCCACCACCGCATAGGCGAGATCGCGGAACACCACGCTTTCCTGAAAGACGGCGTGGGTGCCTACGAGAATGTCGATCTCGCCAGCCACCAGCGCGGCCAGCGTGCGGTTGCGCTCAGAGGTTTTGTCGCGCCCTGTGATCAAGCCAAAGCGTATGCCGACGCTTTCGCCCATCGGGAGCATGCGTTCGTAATGCTGGCGCGCGAGGATTTCGGTCGGGGCCATGAGGGCGGCCTGTCTCCCCGCCTCCACCACGCTCGCCATGGTGAGCAGCGCGACGAGGGTTTTCCCCGAGCCCACATCGCCCTGCAACAGGCGCAACATGCGCT
>CANBVC010000288.1 GCA_947372795.1 Beijerinckiaceae bacterium | reverse complement strand
GTCCCCTGAGCGGGCGGAGGAAATGCGATGCAGAGATTGGCGGGTAAGGTGGCGATCGTGACGGGGGCGTCGCAGGGCATTGGCGCGACTTTGGCGCGCGGGCTCGCAGCCGCAGGCGCGAAGATCGTCATCGCCGATGTGGCCGACGGGACGGGCACGGCGGAGGCCATCATTCGCGACAATGGTTCGTCGATCTATGTGAAGACCGATGTCGCCTCGGCCGATTCGGTTCAGGCCATGGTGGCGCGCACCGTGGCGGAATATGGAACCGTCGACATTCTGCTCAACAACGCCGCCATCTTCGCCACGCTCGGCAACAAGAAGTTTCAGGACATTTCCAGCGCCGAATTCGATGCGGTGATGGCGGTGAATGTGCGCGGTCCCTTTGAATGCGCCAAGGCGGTCTCGCCCATCATGATCGAGAAGGGCGCTGGCAAGATCATCAACATTTCGTCCGGCACAGTCTTCAAGGGCGTGCCGAACCTGCTGCATTACGTCAGCTCCAAGGGCGCCATCGTCGCCATGACGCGCTGCCTCGCGCGCGAGCTTGGCGAGCACAACATCAACGTCAACGCCATCGCCCCCGGCCTCACCATGAGCGATGGCGTGCTGAACCAGAGCGATTGGACCGAGACCTATATCGAGGCCAACAAGAACAGCCGCGCCTTCAAGCGTCGTCAGGTCCCCGGCGATCTTCTGGGCACGGTGGTGTTCCTGGCCTCTGGCGACAGCGATTTCATGACCGGCCAGACCCTCGTGGTCGACGGCGGCAATGTGATGCACTGAAGGAGAGTCTCATGCACAAGATTCAAATGTCGCCAGAAGCCATCGCCAAGGTCAGCCGCCGGGCGGGGCGCCAGCATCCCTACGATACGCTCGACCCCCGCAAAACCGCACTTGTCGTGATCGACATGCAGAACCATTTCATGGCTCCCGGCTTCATCGCGGAGACGCCGATGGCGCGCCAGATCGTGCCCAATGTGAACCGTCTGGCGCAGGCGTTGCGCGACATGGGTGGCCATGTGGTCTGGATCCAGAACGTGACCAACGAAACCTGGGAAAGCTGGTCCACCTATCACCAGTTCCTGCAGACGCCGGACCGGGCCAAGGCGCGCTACGACAGCATGGAGCATGGCGCAAAGGGCCATGCCCTGTGGCCGGAGCTCGATGTGCAGGCGCAGGATATGCGCATGAACAAGCGCCGCTACAGCGCCTTCTTGCAGGGATCATCCGATATCGAGTTGCATCTGCGCGAACGCGGCGTTGATGCTGTGATGGTGGTGGGCGTCGCCACGCAGGTCTGCTGCGAAAGCACGGCGCGCGACGCCTGCATGCTGAACTTCAAGACCCTGATGATCTCCGACGCCTGCGCCACCGATACGGACGAGCTGCACAACGCGTCGCTGAACGCCTTTTATCAAAACTTCGGCGATGTGCAGAGCGTGGACGAGGCGATCGCTTCGCTCCAGCGCGGGCTTGCGGCAGGGGCGGCGGCAAAGAACGTAGCCTGAAACAAATTCGCCCGGCGCAAGGTCATGCGCCGGGCGATAAAGGCGGTTTGCGCAATGGCGCTGGTTACTTCTCCGTATAAGCGATGTGCTTGACGGCAAATTCCACCACTTGCCCAGCCATAATCTCGATCTGCTTGGTGATGGCGGGCTCGGAGCAGCCGCCGTCCTTGAACTTCACCACGGCCGCATTGACGCCCACGCCCAGCGGCACGGGCCACCCACGGAGCGCATGGGTCATCTGGCGCAGTTGGGCGAGCACCATGCCCGGGCCCTGGAAGCCATAGCCGCAGCCGATGGCGCCGACCGCGCGTCCATCGAGATAAACGCGATCGTCCGAGCGCATTTCCTCAATATAGTCGATGGCGTTCTTGATGAGGCCGGACACGCCGCCGTGATAGCAGGGCGAGGCGAAGATGACGCCGTCAGCGCGGCGCAGGCTCTCCACCAAATGCTTCGCAGCTTCAGTCATGGAGTTGGGATCGGGATCATACATGGGCAAATGCAGGTCTTTGCCCGCGAAAATCTCGGTTTCAGCGCCCGCCGCCTGCGCCGCATTCAGCGCGATGACGAGCGCTTGTTCGGACGTCGATCCCTCGCGGGTGGTGCCGCCGATGCCGACGATGAAGGGTTTGCGTGCGCTCATGTTCCGATCCCTCTTGAATAATCCCACGTGTTTAGCGATCAGCGCCCGGCTTGTCACGCCAGCGCGGGTTCAAAGCCTCTGTATTCGCGATCGCTGAGTGGTTGCAGGGCAGGCATGACCTCGCGCGCGAAGAGCCGAATGTTCCGCTGCGACATTTCGGCTGGCATCGTACCGAAGGTCAGCATGGTCACGAGTTCCTGAAAGCCCATGTCGCGGTGGTTGTCCATGATCTGCTTGCGTACCGTATCGGGACTGCCAACAATGATGATGCCGCGCGCCATCAGGCTCTCAATGGTGACGCCGCCGCTATTGGCTTTCTTGTGCTTCAGGATGTGCGCGAGCGACTCCGGGCTCATGTAGCCCGGCGGAAAGAACATGAGTTCGGTCGCTTTGGGCAGAAGCACATTGAACAACATCTCGATATGCGGGCGGGCTTCGTTCACGGCCTGCTCGTCTGTCTCGCCCACATAGACCGGCGCGCCCCAGCCGATACGATCTGATGCAGCCTCATAGCCATATTTTCGTATGGCCACGTCGCGATACATGTCGAGGTAGCGGCCGACAGAGTCGCGCGGGCTGTAGTTTTGCAGATAAACGAATTTGCGAGCTGGATGGGCCGCCCATTCAATGGTTTCGAGACTGCCCTGGGAGGGGCACCAGATTGGCGGATGGGGCTGCTGGAAGGGGCGCGGCCACAGGTTCACATATTCAATGTGAAAGTGCTTTCCCTCAAAGGAAAAGGGGCCCGTTTCCGTCCATGCGCGCACGACAAGCTCCGCCGCCTCTTTGTGGCGCTCGAGCGAATGAACGGGGTTGGCGCCCAGCGAAAAATATTCCGTCCCCACGCCCCGCACGAAACCGCTGATGAGGCGCCCGCCGGTGATGACGTCGATCATGGCGTGTTCTTCGGCGAGCGTCAGCGGGTTGTCGCGAAGGCAAAAGGCATTTCCCAGAATGGCGATGCGGCAGCGCTTCGTGCGCCGCGCAAGCGCCGATGCGGTGACGACGGGCGAGGGCATCAGTCCATAGGCGGTCTGGTGATGTTCATTCACCGCCACGCCATCAAAACCCAGTTCGTCGGCAAGTTCGAGCTCATCAAGATAACGGTTGTAGAGCGCATGGCCCTTCACCGGATCGAAATAGCTGTTGGGCAGCAAAACCCATGCGCTGCGGAACTTGTCCTTCACGCCAAGGTCGATGTCGGCATAGGACATGAGATTGAAGCTGGTGACTTTCATCGCAAGCCCTCCCTTCGCCGATCAGCCCTTGAGGAAATCGCGCAATAGAGCGCCGACTTCAGCGCGTTTCTCCACATGGGGCAGGTGGCCGGCGCTGGTGATCTTCACAACTTGCGCAGCAGGCATGAAACCGCCAAAGGCGTCTGCGTAAACCGGCGGGATGATGCGATCCGTATCGCCCCACACGA
>CANBVC010000287.1 GCA_947372795.1 Beijerinckiaceae bacterium | reverse complement strand
GTGAGTGGAGAAAACCGGCAGATCCTCGAACTGATCCTGATCCGTCAGGAGATGGGCCGCCCCTTCGCGGCGCCGCCGGGGGTGCCTGCCGAACGCGTTCAGGCGCTGCGGCAGGCGTTCGAAGCGACGCTCAAGGATGAAGGCTTTCTCGATGAGGCCCGTATGGCGCAACTCGACATTGAGCCGCTGACGGGCCAACGTATCGATGAACTTCTTGCGAGCGCCTATGCTGCGCCTCGCGTCATCGTAGACAAAGCGGCGTCGTTGCTAAACCCTCCAGGCAGTGACAAGTAAACGCGCATAGAATTGGAAGAAAAGTAGCAGCCATGAACAAACCGCAGACGATGCTCGACAAGCTATGGGACGCCCATTTTGTAGCGCGCCGTCTCGATGGGCGGGACATGATCTATGTCGACCGCCATGTGCTGCATGAGCTACATGCGCCGCATGCTTTCGAACAGTTGGAAAAGTCGAATCGGGGCGTGCGCCGCGCTGACCTGACCTTCTCCATGCAAGACCATACAGTGTCGACAAAACCGGGGCGCACGCAATCGACCAATCCTGACGGCGAGCAATTTCAGGTCGCCATGCGCGAGGGCAGCTTATGCCATGAGATCAGGCTGTTTGATCTTGGCGACCCCGAGCAGGGGATCAGCCATGTGGTCGCCCCCGAGCTCGGACTTGTCCTGCCCGGAGCGACCCATGCGGTTCCCGATTCCCACGCCTGCACGGTTGGCGGCCTTGGGGCGCTAGGGATCGGCTGCGGCACGAGCGAACTCGAACATATCCTCATCACCCAGACCCTCGCCATGAAGCGTCCCAAGAGCATGCGCATCACGCTTGAGGGAAAGCTTCATCCGCGCGTATCGGCCAAAGACCTTTCGCTTCGCATTCTCGCCCTGTTCGGCTCCTCTTTCGGACGCGGCTACGCCATCGAGTTCGCAGGTGATGCTGTGCGCGCGCTTTCCATCGAAGCGCGGCTGACCCTGTGCAATCTGGCGATCGAAATGGGATCCCGCTCGGGCTTAGTGGCGCCCGATGAACAGACTTTCGCTTATCTCAAGGGCAGGCCCTATGCGCCCCAAGGCGCCGAATGGGAGGCCGCGCTCGCGCAATGGCGGCTGCTTCCCAGCGACGAGGGCGCGACCTTCGACAAGGAGCTGCATGTTGATTGCAATGACCTTGCGCCGCAGATCACCTGGGGCACAGACCTCAGCCAGACAATCAGTGTGACCGACGCTGTCCCGAGACTGGACGGCGATGCCGAGGCGCTTACCAAAAAGCAGCGGTCGCTTGCCTATATGGGCCTTGATCCCGGCCAGCCCATTCTCGGGCTCAAGGTAGACCGCGTGTTCATCGGCTCTTGCACAAACGCGCGCATTTCCGATCTTAGAACAGCCGCGGCCATCCTAAGGGGCAAGCATGTTGCGGCAGGCGTGACCGCCATGGCGGTGCCCGGCTCAACAAGCGTCAAGCGCATGGCGGAGGCCGAAGGCCTTGATCAGATTTTCAAGGACGCCGGTTTTTTCTGGGGCGAAAGCGGTTGCTCGATGTGCGCAGGCGGCAATGGCGACAGAGGCCGCCCGCAAGAGCGAATTGTCTCCACGACCAACCGCAACTTCGAAGGCCGACAAGGTAAAGGCGTGCGCACGCATTTGTCGGGCGTTGAAGTCGCCGCCGCTTCCGCCATCGCCGGCGTTATAGCCGATCCTCGCGCCATCGATTGAAGAGTAAAACCATGCAGCCCTTCACTTCAATCACCGGCGTCGCCGTGCCGTTTCCCCAGAACGACGTCAATACCGATCAGATCGCGCCAGTCCCCACCCAGCGCTCCCTTAAGCCCGATTACAAGGCGCTGTTCTTCCACCGCGCGCGCCGCAGCGCCGACGATGGGCTTGATCCTTCGCATGTGCTGAACCTGCCCCAATACGCCACGCCATCCATCTTCGTCACGGGCCATAATTTCGGATGCGGCTCATCGCGCGAAGGCGCCGTGTGGACGATGATGGCGGTCGGGATCTCCTGCATCGTCGCGCGTAGCATCGCCGATCTCTATCGCGAGAATTGCCTGCAAAATGGCGTGCTGCCCATCGAACTGCCGGACCCTGTCGCCGACGCCTTTGACAAGCGCGTGGTCGAAGCAAATGGCGGCGCACCCTTCACCGTGAACCTCGAGACCCGCACGATCAGCGGGCCGGGTGGGCCAGACATTGCCTTTGAGATTTCAGACGCTGACCGCACGCGTCTGCTTGAAGGGCTCGATGACATCGGCATGAGCCTGAAACATGCGAATGAAATAGCCGCATGGGAAACCCGCGCGCGGGCCGCCTCCCCCTGGCTGCAACGCGCCTTGCGCGCGCCCGAGACGGAGCCCGCCAAGTGACCCCTCGCCAGACATTCCGCGCCTTGCTTGGGGCGCCCGGCCTGACCCTCATGCCCGGCGCCTATGACGCGCTATCGGCACGCATCATCGAAGAACAAGGCTTCGCCGCCATGGGCGCAGGCGGTTACGCAGCAGCTGGCTCACTGCTTGGACAGCCCGACACCGGCCAGTCCAACATGCGTGACTTCGCAGACCATTATGCCCGCATCTGCGACGCCGTCGCGATTCCCGTCTATGTCGATGGCGACACGGGCTTTGGCGGCGTTCACAATGTGAGCCAGATGGTCAAGGCTTTCGAGAAGGGGGGCGCGGCCGCGCTTTTCTTCACCGATCAGGTATTTCCGAGCCGCTGTGGCTATCTGCCCGGCAAGCAGGTCATCCCCATTGAACAGATGCTCGCCAAGATCAAAGCGGCTCTTGATGCGCGCACCGACGAGTCGATGATGATTTGCGCGCGCACCGACATATTGGCGCTGGAAGGGCAGGACGCCGCCATCCGTCGCTGCCAGCTCTTCATGGAGGCGGGCGCCGATATGGCGAAACCTCAGGGCGTCGATACGCCCATGGGGATCGCTGAGGTCATGCGCGACGTGCCGGGGCCATTCATCGCCACCCTTTCGCAGGCCGCGGCTTCCAACAAGACGACGCCTGCGGAGCTTGAAAGCCTCGGCGTTCCCGCCGCGACCCTGCCCTCGCTCACGCTCTTCGCCGCCGCACGCGCTGTGCGCGAAAGTCTCGCTATCCTGAAAAATGAGCGCAGCCTTGATGGGTTGCAGGACAGATTGTTGCCGCTCGACGATTATTATCGGATCGTCCGTCTCGACGAACAACAATCGCGTGAGAGGCTTTGGGACGAAGCCGCCGCCCGCATCGCAGCTTCGAGAGACAAAAAAGCTACGTCTTGAAGGACCATGCTGTCATTTGATAGGACGTAGTCGCAATCCTAAGACACCCGCCTCATCGGAGTTTGAAACATGACGAACCATGTCGATCGCAAGGTCGTTCCGCGTGGTGAGGTTAGCCTTGAAGTCTTTATTCAGGGCGAGGGCCCCATGGTCGTGCTTCTGCCATCGCTTGGGCGGGGCGCTGAAGATTTCGAGCCTATGGCCAGCGTGTTTGAAGCTGAGGGTTTCAGGGTTGTGCGACCGCAGCCGCGCGGCATCGGCGGCTCAACGAGCCCTCATCCCTATGCTGATCTGCATGACTGCTCCAACGACATTGTCGCGGTCATTGAAGCGCTCGGGAGCGGGCCTGCGATTCTTGTCGGCCATGCCTTCGGCAACCGCGTCTCGCGCCTTCTCGCCACCATTCGCCCTGACCTTGTGAGCGGCG
>CANBVC010000286.1 GCA_947372795.1 Beijerinckiaceae bacterium | reverse complement strand
AACGCCAGCGCGATGGCGGCGGGATCGGTCCATGTGCCCGGTATGATGAAGAGAGCGCCCGAAAGCATCGCAAGCGCTCGCTCCCATCGGTTTGTATGGGTGAAGAAATAACCAATCGCCGCGACGCCGCAGACGAGGATCGTCAGGCTGGCCTTGAAACAGGCCCAGACCACCTCGACCCAATAGCCATATTCGGCCGCGATCCGCCCACCGGCCTGCATCATCAGGGTCGGCTCATAGACCCCCATGAAGGGGATAAGGAAGCCCGCCAGCGCGATGCGCGTCGCCTGCCAGCCGATGGCGTCGGGGCTGGCCTTGGCGATGGGCGCCGCCGCCAGAGCCGCCAAGGCCACGGGCGGGGTCAGGTCCGCGATGATACCGTAGTAGAAGACGAACATATGGCTAATGATCAGCGGCACGCCCAGTTGCAGCAGCGCGGGCGCGGCGAGCGAAGCGGTGATGATATAGGTCGGGATGGTGGGCAGGCCGGTGCCGAGCACGAGACAGGTGAACATCACCAGCAACAGGCACAGGAAGAGCGATTCCTGACCGAAGGAGACGATCCAGTTGCCGAAGATCGTGGCCGTGCCGGTGAGGGTCAGTGTGCCGATGACCGTGCCCACGATGGCGCAGGCGAGGCCGACCGGCAGGGCCTGACGCGCGCCCTCGGCCAGAACATCCCGGCAGATGAGAATGGTCTCGCGGCCGCCGCGCGTGAAGGCGCTGGCGAGAACGAGCGCGCCGATCAGCCAGAGCAGCACGTTGACCCCATATTTCAGGAAGGTCGCAGCGATGAGGCCAAGCACGATCCACAGGACCGCCCGCAGCGCCGTTCCCTGAAGATTGAGCGCCAAGGCGCCGCCGAGGATCATCACGACAGTCAGGGCGAGACCCATGGAGCCCGCAAACAGTGGCGTATAACCATCCATCAAAAGCCAGATCAGCACCATGAGCGGCAAAGCCAGATGCCACTGACGCTTGATGGCCGCGATGGGGCTGGGGAGTTCGGCGCGCGGTATGCCCATGAGCCCGCGCTTGCCGGCCTCCAGATGCACCATCCAGAAAGCCGAGGCGAAATAGAGGATGGCGGGAATGATCGCGGCCTTCACGATATCGGCGTAAGGCACGTTGATATTCTCGGCCATGATGAAGGCGACGGCGCCCATGACAGGCGGCATGATCTGCCCGCCCATCGAAGCCGTCGCTTCCACCCCGCCCGCAAAGGCGCCGCGATAGCCAAACTTCATCATCAGCGGAATCGTGAACTGACCGACCGTCACCACATTGGCGACGCCCGAGCCCGAAATCGTGCCCATAAGAGCTGACGAGATGACCGCCACTTTCGCGGCGCCGCCGCGCGATGAGCCGACAAGGCCAAGCGCCACATCGTTGAAGAGCTGGATCATGCCCGCGCGCTCAAGGAAGGCGCCGAACAGAATGAAAAGATAGATATAGGTCGCCGAAATGCCCGTAGGCGTGGCGTAGATTCCCTCGGTGCCGAAACTCAGCTGTTCGATGATTTGTTCAAAATCAAAGGGGCGATGATCGAAGGGGCGCGGCAGCACATGGCCCCAGGCCGCATAGGCGATGAAGGCGAGGCAGATGAGCGGCAGCGAAGGCCCCATCAGCCGCCACGAAATGGCGAAGAGGATGACCAGCGAACCGACGCCGATGACAAGATCCGCGTGGGTGAGATCGCCAGCGCGGTTCACGAGATCGAAATAGAAGATCCAGTGATAAAGGCCGACGCCAAAGCCCGCGAGTCCGAAGGCCCAGACAAGCGCTTTCCAAAAACGCGAGGGCGCATTGTGGTTGGCGACGAGCGCGCAGGCGACCAGAATGAGAAAGCCCACATGGACTGCGCGCAGCACCTGTGTGGGAAGGGGCGCGAAGATCGCCGTGTAAATCTGAAAGCTTGAAAAAGCGACCGCGATCCAGAACAGGAGACGCCCCGAAAGACCCTCGCCCCAGCCTGCGGGCAAATGATGCTCGATGTCGAATTCGCTCGGCGCGACGGTGGGATGCGCGCTGTCCTGCGTGGTCGTGGTCATGGCTGCGGCGCCTTCAAATAAGAGCGGCGGGGCTGTCGATGGGCCCCGCCATAAATAACAGTGGCTACTTCACGATGCCCTTCTCGCGGAAATATTTCTCCGCGCCCGGATGCAAGGGAATTGGCATGCCCTGCAGCGCCGCCTCAAGCTTGATGTCGCGCGCGGCCTGATGCGCGGCGACGAGTTCGTCGCGCGATTCAAACACGCCCTTCACCATCTGATAGACGAGATCATCCGACAGGCCCGCGCGTGTGACCAGATAGTTCACCACCGCCGCCGCCTGCACATCCTGCGTCTGGCCCGTGTAGGTATTGGCGGGGATGACCGACTTCACATAGGGGGCGCCGATCTTGTCCACCAACGCGCCAGGCACTTCCACAACCGTGATGTCGAGCGAGGAGGCGAGGTCGCGAATAGCGGCGACGCCGAGGCCCGCCGACTGCAAGGTCGCGTCGAGCTGGCGGTTCTTCATGAGATCGACGGATTCGGCGAAGGGCAGATATTCGATCTTGCCGAGGTCCTTGTAGGTGAGGCCAGCGCCCAACAGAATGGCGCGCGCATTGAGCTCAGTGCCCGACTTCGGCGCGCCGACCGACAGGCGTTTGCCCTTCAGATCCGCGAGGGTCTTGATGCCGCTTTCCTTCGAGGCCACGACCTGAATGAAATTGGGATAGATCGCGGCCACACCGCGCAGCTTGTCGAGCTTGCCCTTGAAGCCCGCCTCTTCATCCCCGACCCATGCGAAAGCCAAGGAGTCGCCGAGCGTGAACGCGATCTCGCCCTTACCCTGCTGCAACAAAACGAGATTCTCAACCGAGGCCTTGGTGGCCTGAACGGAGGGGCGAACATTGGGGATCTTCTGCGAGAAGATCTTCGAAAGGGCGACGCCCATTGGGTAATAGACGCCAGAGGTGCCGCCCGTCAGGACATTGATGAATTCGTCCGCCGCAGAGGCGCGAAACGGCGCAAGCGCGCAGGCGGCGCCGGTGAGAAAAGCTGCATGGAAGCCGCGACGGGTCGTCAGCATGGTGAAATCTCCCTCGTTCCCTCGTCACGCCTGCCTTGGGGCGGCGCGTCCAAGCCGAATATGCTTGTCTTTGCGGATTTGTCCAACCAGCCCTGTTCTTTCCTTCGGCGCCTGATCATGCGAACCTTGGGGCTCGGGCTGAGGCATTGAAGGGGGAAACCATGACCGCGAAAAGCGGCTACGACTACATCATCGTCGGGGCGGGCTCGGCGGGCTGCGTGCTCGCCAATCGTCTGAGCGCATCAGGCGCGGACGAGGTGCTGATTCTGGAGGCGGGCGGGCGCGACATCGACCCGCTGATCCATATCCCCGTCGGCCTTGGCAAAATGCACCAGCACCGCCTTCACGACTGGGGCTATGACGCGGAGGCTGACCCAGCCTTGCAGGGGCGCGCCATCGAGGCCATGCGGGGCAAGGTGCTCGGCGGCTCCCATTCCATCAATGTCATGGCCTATACGCGCGGCGACCGGGGCGATTACGACCGCTGGGCGCGGGACGAGGGTGCGACTGGCTGGTCCTATCGCGAGGTCCTGCCCTATTTCAAACGCGGCGAGACCTGGTGCGAGGGCGAAAACGCCTATCGCGGCGGCTCGGGCGAAGTGCATGTGCGCTGGAGCGGGCGCGCGGACCCGCTCTTCGACGCCTGGAC
>CANBVC010000285.1 GCA_947372795.1 Beijerinckiaceae bacterium | reverse complement strand
CTTGAGAAACAAGTTAGGGTAAAGCAGCCCAACACATAAACGATAAAAAGAGTCATCTAGCGCCAACTTGCTTAGGATAATTTCATCGCCGCCGACAGCGTCGATTTGAGCAAATAGGCTTTTGAAAAGTTCAATGAAAGATACGCCATTAAGTGTCATTGATTTAATTTGAGGATTTTCTGGAAATGCTGATTGATAAGATGAACCAAACATCCCAGAGCGAGTATCCGATAACCTGTCACTGGGAAACTGAATCCCCACACCACTTCCCACGCAAATGCTTTTTTGTTTTTCCCAAACCCCGAAAAATCCCTTATCATCAATACTATATTTATATTCTACGCCATTTATGCTCGTCTGAATATTTCCAATCAAAGGGATTATTAAGCAGTAACTGTTGTAGTTTTCTGTTTCAAAAAAAATGCCCCTCGTGGAAATTGTTGAGAGAGCTAGTCTGTTTATTTTTATTAAGGAGACCTTTGATTGGAAATCTGGCTCACAATTTACAGATGAAAAATCAATAATTTTACGAAAGCCACCTGCCAGACTCTCGACCGCAGTAAATGAACCAATCGTTGTTGGTGTTTTACTGTCATTGAAGGCAAGCGGAGGAACCATCCCAACCCTCTCGGAACCATATATGTGATTTGATCCGAACGATTTCATGCCCAAAGGGAACACAAAAGTAATTGTGTGTTCAATTACAAACTGAATTATCAGACAGCGAATGCAACCAAAGTATAGGTGCGCTCAACAGCCCGTTTCGTTTTTCATACAGGCAGGTTCGTATTTCGTGTGCCAGCGATTAAAAGGCTTTTATCGATAAAGCTAAGCTTAAATTCATTTTTTATATATTGCCGGTTGGGCGTTCGTTTTTGGTGCGGATGATTCGTGTCCCGAGAAGAGCCCTTATTTTCACTTTGCAAGTCAATGATGTCGCAGTAGGTGTTGTTGCTAGCAGCGCATTTCCTCTTAGATATCGATTGTGAACAAATTTTGGAGGCTCTGACGCGCGTGGTTGGCGATCATCCAAACCAGCGTGGTTGAGTGAGCGTTTCAACGCCCGCACGATACGATCAGCGCTAGTGTGCGATCACTCAGCAATACTTTCGGTATCGCAAGGTCACCAATTATTAATGATCCGGCCATTTGGTGCAGAAAAGAGCTATGAATTCCTTCAAACTGGCTCATGATCACTGAACCAAGGGAATCGCGTAGCGCTTCATGCGAAGGGTGATCAGATGTACAGCGTGGTCCACAAGAGATCGCAATCCAAGGGCGACTACTACTGCGTCTATGACGAAGGTCGTCTGGTTTTTCGCACCTCGGACTCGCGCGCGGCCAATGAATGGCTGAAGCGCAACCCCGGCTATGTGGAGCCCCCGCCGCGCCCCGCAATCAGGAAGATGCGGGCGGCCTAGGCTGCATTCACCTTTGTGGGGCCCTATTATTGAGTAGGCGGCGCCTGCTCGCGCCAAACATATGTCATTGCGCAAAAATGGCCTAAACCGGATCCTGTGCTTCCTAGTGATCGGGAGGCGACATGGTTTTGCGTAAATATCTGGCCGAGGGCATCGGCACCTTCTGGCTGACCTTTGCGGGCTGCGGCAGCGCGGTCATTGCGGCGTCCTTTCCGCAAGTGGGCATCGGCCTGCTTGGCGTATCCTTGGCCTTTGGCCTCAGCGTGCTAACCATGGCCTACGCCATCGGCCACATCTCCGGTTGCCACCTGAACCCTGCGGTGACGCTGGGCCTCGCTGCGGGCGGACGCTTCCCAGCCCGAGACATTGCTCCCTATGTCATCTCACAGGTAATTGGCGCGACGCTTGGCGCAGCTACGCTTTACGCCATAGCCAGCGGCGCGCCGGGCTTCGATCTCGCCAAGGGCTTCGCCGCCAATGGCTATGACGCTCATTCGCCGGGCGGCTATTCGCTCTTCTCGGCGATGCTGGCCGAGATCGTTCTGTCCATGGCCTTCCTGTTCATCATCATGGGCGCGACCCATGGCGATGCGCCCGTCGGTTTCGCTCCGATCGCCATCGGCTTTGCGCTGACGCTGATCCATCTCATCGGCATTCCCGTGACGAACACCTCCGTCAATCCGGCGCGCAGCACCGGCCCGGCGCTCATCGTCGGCGGCTGGGCCATGGCGCAGCTCTGGCTCTTCTGGGTGGCGCCGATCATCGGCGGCATGCTGGGCGGCGTGATCTATCGCATCATCAGCGAGAAGCCGGCTGCGCAGGTGACAGGCGACGCACCGAGCCGGGGCGCCGGGGCGGCCGCCGAATAAGGCGACAACCGCCCTATTGAACAGCCGTGTCAAAGCCGCGCCACTGTTGCTGAGTAACCACTGCTTCACCACGATTGGCGCAAAATCTGGCGAGGCTGTTGCTAATGACAGGCCGCTGATGAAAATAAGGTCAGGGTTCAGCCATGGCGTTGGACTATCCCTTTTTTCGAGGCCATCCGCATGCGTCGCAATCTTCCGGGCCTTGCCGGCGTTCTTGCGGGACTGATGCTCGCATCCGCTCCCGCGCTCGCCCTGTCCGTGGACTTTATCGATCTGGAGACCCGCGTTCCCGGTGCTGCGGCTCAACCCGCAGCACCGCCTGTGCAAGCACCAGCTCAGCCCCGCGAAAGCGCGCAGCCTCAGCAAGGCGCCATTCCCCGTCAGATCGTGGCTTGGACCGGCGCTCAGCCGGAAGGGGCGATTGTCGTCTCCACACAGGAGCGACGGCTGTATCTGGTGATCGGCGATGGCAAGGCCATGCGCTATGGCGTGGGCGTCGGCCGCCCGGGCTTTGAATGGGCAGGCGCCAAGACCATCACCAACAAGCGCGAATGGCCCGATTGGACGCCCCCGGCTGAAATGCTGCGCCGCCGCCCCGATCTGCCGCGCCACATGAAGGGCGGGCCAGAAAACCCGCTGGGCGCGCGCGCCATGTATCTGGGCTCCTCGCTCTATCGCATCCACGGCTCCAACGAGCCCGACACCATCGGTCAGGCGGTCTCTTCTGGCTGCATCCGCATGACCAACGAAGACGTGACGGACCTCTATACCCGCGTCAAAGTGGGCGCGACCGTCACCGTGATGCGCTGAGACGCAATCCCTTCGTGAGCTTCAAAGCCGGGCCTCGCGCCCGGCTTTTTGCTGTCAGCGCGGATCGCGGCTGAGGCCCTTGGCCGCCAGCTCCGCCTCATAGGCGGCCCATTTGGCCTCCCGCTTGACGGCGAGATCGTGGATCCAGCTGAAAGTGTAGATGCCGGTCGAGTGGCCGTCGCTGAACAGCAGCCGCACTGCATAATTTCCAGTGGGCTGAATTTGCGTGATCGTCACATGGCGCTTGCCGAACTGGACCTGGCGCTGCGAGGGCGCATGGCCCTGAACCTCGGCGCTGGGGCTTTCCACCCGCAGATATTCGGCGCTCAGCGTATGGCGCTCGCCATTATCGAAGGCGATGGTGAGCGCACGCCCTCCATCGGACAGGCGCAGTTCCGTGGGCCATGGCGCGGCTGGCGATGAGGCGTTGGTCAATGTGCGGCTCCCCTTGCGCGCAAGCTATAAGCGCTTCACGCCATGACTGGAAGGCCGCGGCTAGCGAGATGTCGATTTCACAAGCTTCGCCATTCGCCTTGGGGGAAGCGGCGGCTCCTTGCCGGGCATTTTCTGGATGGTGCGCAGGGCCGCCCTGGCGAAGCGCCGCTTGTGACGCAGCACCTGCGGGGCGGGCT
>CANBVC010000284.1 GCA_947372795.1 Beijerinckiaceae bacterium | reverse complement strand
ACGAGGGCGCGGGCGAGCGCGAGGCGCTGCTGCTGGCCGCCGGAAAGCTTGGTGGCGTCGCGCTCGGCCAGATGGTCAAGGCCCACCGCATGCAGCACCTTCATCACCTTGTCGGCGATCTGCGCCTTCGAAAGCTTGTTCGGACGGACCTCAAGCGGAAAAGCCGCATTGGCGAAGACGGTCATATGGGGCCAGATCGCGTAGGACTGGAACACCATGCCAAAATTGCGCTTGTTGGGCGGCACGAAGAGGCCCTGCGGCGAGGAATAGACCATCCGCCCATTGACCTCGATTTCGCCAGAGGTCGGACGCTCAAGCCCCGCGATAGAGCGCAGGGTCGTCGTCTTGCCGCAGCCCGATGGGCCGAGCAGCGTGAAGAACATGCCCTTTGGCACTTCAAAGCAGACATCCTGCGCCGCCCTGACAGGCGGGCCCTTCTGGGTCTTGTATTCGGTATTAAGTGACCGGACGCTCAGCACATTCGCCTCCCTGGATCGTTCCCGCCCGCGGCCCGGCATCTGCCCGGACCCCGCTTCGCCGACTTTGCGTCGATTATTCGCTTGATTGCATCATAGCACCGCATCATGGGACAGGTCAGCTACCTTTCCCATGGTCATGGTGGTGATGATGATCGTGATGGTGGTGATCATGCCCATGGCTGTGGCCGTGGTGATGATGGTCGTGGTCCGCCTCCACATGGTGGATGCGCTCCTTGGCGCGCGGGCCGCGCGGATCCTCGCTGAAGACCAGCGACTTAATGGTCACCGGCACCGTGTAGGAGGGAATGCGCACCTTGCCGAGGTCGATATAGTCGAAATCCATCAGCATCACGCCGTCGATGACGAGAATCTCGCTCAGCACCTTGCAGTCCTCGCGCAGCACCGCGCCGAGCGTCTGGGCGATGTCGCCATCGAGAGTCACATAGATGGGCTTGCCCGCAGCGATCTGGTCCGCGAGGCCGATGGCGATGCCCTGCGCCGTGGCCAGGATACGATCATAGGCGGGCATGCCCTTCCAGTGGAGGGCGAGCGCGATGTCGATATCGGCGCTCTCAACCTCAAAGGCCTTGCGATGGGCGATGATCGCCCGGCCCAGCGCCTCGCCATCCACCTCTTCCTCGAATTCGAAGGTCGGCGAGATGACCTGCAAATTGCGGCGCGGCAGAAGGGCGCCGGGATTGGAGATGAAGCAGGTGTTGCCCGAGAGCTGGACCGAATATTCCGAGGCGCCCAGAGCCGTGGCGCGGATACATTCGCGCGCAGGCAACAGCGGCCACACGAAACACCCGGCCGCGATCTTGCGCGCCAGCGCCGAGCCCAGCCGCTTGCCCATATCGCCGAAATCGCGCGGCTCGCGGTCATAAACATATTCCGCGACGCCGCCCGAGAACATGACGCCGCCGAGGTCGCCGAAGTCTGCGATGGGGTCGGTGAGATAGAGATGCGCGACATCGTGGGGCATAGGGCGCTGGGTAAGTGCGGCGATGAGCGTGTCGGCCATCACATCCGCCACCTGATCGAGGTCAGCGCTGGTGACCTGATCGCCCAGAGCCCAGTCAAAGCCCGCGCGCTTGGCGTGATGCTTGCCGGCGGGGTCGAGGCGGGTGATGCGGAAATTCTCGTCCACGACCTGCAGGCGTCCGCCCACATGGAAGGCGGCGGTGGCGACGCACTGGCCCTTTTCGAGAAGGCCGAGCTTGGTCGTGCCCCCGCCGATGTCGATGTTCAGAACGCGCTTGCCAAGATCAATCGAGGCCTGCGCCGCGCCCGAACCATAGGCCGCCAGCATGGATTCCATGTGATGGCCCGCCGTGGCGCAGACGAAATCGCCGCCCGCTTCGGACAACATGGCCGAAATGCTCTGGGCGTTCTCGCGCCGCAGCGCCTCGCCCGTCAGGATCACCGCGCCCGCGTCGATCTCGGCAGGCGTCAGGCCGGCCGCCTCATAGGCGTCCTCGACGATCTTGCGCAGGGCCTTGTCGTCGATCCGGGTCTCGCTGGAATAGGGCGTCAGGGAGACAGGCGAGAGAAACAGCGTGTCGCGGGAGACGACATAAAACCGGCTGGTCAGCTCTTCGGCGAGGCGGCGCAGGCGGATTTTGGAGAAGATGACCTGCGTGCCGGAAGAGCCGATGTCGATGCCGACGCTCACCAGCGTCACATTATCCTGAATCCACAGCGGGTTTTGTTCGAGCGGGATGTCGGAGTCGAATTCGTCATGGTCATGATCGGCGTCGGCGGCATGCTCATGGGCCCAGCTGAGGCCCTTGGCGTGCTCATCCATGGAGTGACCAGCCGGTTTCTTCTCGTCTTCCTTCGCCATGCGCAGCTTCAACTCCCTGAACCGCTTCGTTCCCCTGCTTGGTTCGCGCATGGCGGGATTGGAGTCAACTGCCCGCCTGCCAGATTGACAGCGCTCGACCTTTGGCGGATTAGCCAAGGACAGGATTTAAACCACAGAGCAGCTCCAAGGAGGATCCCATGCCCCATGACGGGAAAGACGGCGTTCATTGGCACGAGCCGGCCGGCGCCAAGAAGGCGGGCTTCGGCGAATTCAAGAAGCAGCCGACCCCCTATGACGCGTGGATGGAGTCCGAGGGCATCCCGGTCTTCCGCGGCATCGGCATCAGCAAGGTGCAGAACCTGCCGCTCATGCCCTGGAAGCGCACCGGCGGCAAAGGCCATTTCATCCAGCTCTATGGCACAGAGACCAAATGGGGTTGCTATGTCGTCGAGATCCCGCCCGGCGGCGCGCTGAACCCTGAAAAGCACATGTATGAGGAGATCTTCCTCGTCGTGGAAGGGCGCGGCTCGACAGAAGTGTGGATCGAGGGCCAGTCCAAGAAGCATGTCTTCGAATGGCAGAAGGGCTCGATGTTCTCGATCCCCATGAACGCCATGCACCGCCACGTCAACGCGACCTCCGGCGGCGCCCTGCTGCTGGGGGGCACCACGGCGCCGGTCGTGCTGAACGCGCTGCAAAATGCGCAGGCCGTGTTCGAAAACCCCTTCGTCTTCTCCGACCGCTTCTCCGGCGCCGACGACTTCTTCAAGCCCAAGGACGATATCGAGCCCGATCCGGTGCGCGGCCTCGCCATGCGCAAGACGAACTTCATCCCCGACGTCATCAATTGCGAACTGCCGCTCGATAACCGCCGCTCGGTCGGCTATCGCCGCGTCGAGCCCTTCATGACGAACAACAGCTTCTATTACTGGATCGGCCAGCACGAGAACGGCCGCTATTCGAAGGGCCACGCCCATACGTCGGCCGCGGTACTGATCTGCCTGAAGGGCAAGGGCTACACCTATTCCTGGCCCGAGCGCTGCGGCGAGCGGCCCTGGGAGAATGGCATGGCCGATCAGGTCAACCGCCTCGACTACGAGCCCGTGGGCCTCGTGACGGCGGCGCCCGGCGGCGCGCGCTGGTATCACCAGCACTTCAGCGTGTCGAAGGACGACTTCCGCCTGTCCGCATGGTTCGGCCCCCACAACCCCGGCCGCGACCCCGGCGCGCCCGGCCAGAAGCACACCGACTACACCGCCATCGACGTGAACCAGGGCGGCACCGCCATCCCCTACTGGATGGAAGACCCCTTCATTCGCAAAGAATACGAGCAGACCCTGAAGGACAACGGCGTCACCTGCCGCATGGACCCCAAGTGGTACGAAAAACCCGCCGACGCGGACACCCGCAAGGACGTGGTCTGAGACGAGAAAGAGCCCCGATTTCGGGGCTCTTTTTT
>CANBVC010000283.1 GCA_947372795.1 Beijerinckiaceae bacterium | reverse complement strand
CGCCGGATTGTTCGACCGGACCAAGGCGGCGTCCGAAACGCCACGCGACAAGGAGGCCGAGGCCTTCATCGCCGAGGCTTTGCGCGAGCAGCCCCATGCAACTTACCTTCTCGCTCAGGCGGTGATCGTTCAGGATCAGGCGCTGGGGGCCGCCAATGAGCGGCTGCAACAGCTCGAAGCGCGGGTGCGCGAGCTGGAGGCGCAGTCCAGCGCCGGCGGCTCATTCCTTGGAGGTCTCTTCGGCGGCGGTCGTTCAGCGCCCGCCACCAGCGTGCCGAGCGCAGGCGCGACATCTGCGCCGGCCGCCTCGCCATGGGGGCGCCAGCAGAACAGCCAGCCCGCCGTCCAGCAAGGTCAGGGTTTTGGCCAGCAGCCCATGCAGTCGCCTATGCAAGCGCCCATGCAGGGCGGCGGCTTCCTCCGTGGGGCTCTTGGCACGGCCGCAGGCGTGGCGGGCGGCATGTTGCTCGCCAACTCCATCAGCAATCTCTTCACCAACCACCACGGCTCGAATTCCCTCGGCATTGGCGATAGCGGCTCTGCCGGAGGCTTCTTTGACCGGCCCGCGAGTCAGGACAGCGATCTGATGGGCGGGATTTTCCCGTCCTCGAGCGATGATTCGGGCGATGATGCCGGGGGCGGCTTCTTCGGCTCTTCGGACGATTCGACCGACATCTGACCTAGAGGTTCAGCGCCCCCGGAGATCTCCGGGGGCGTTTTTATATGCGCCGCGATCCTGTGGGGCGCGCTGTCCGCGCTTGCCTTTGGAGGCTGCGCCGGGGCAAAGTCGCCTATCGCCAGCCCTTGCAGGGGACGCACCATCTTGCCGCATACTGTCAGGCCGCGCGTCGGCCTCTTCGTCACCTGTCTTGTCGATCTGTTCCGCCCCAGCATCGGTTTCGCCGCCGTGAAGCTGTTGGAGGATGCGGGCTGCGAGGTCATTGTGCCCGCCCAGACCTGCTGCGGCCAACCCGCCTTCAATTCGGGCGACCGGGTCGATGCCCGCGCGCTAGCTGAGCAGGCGATGGATGCTTTCGCAGGCTGCGATTACATCGTCGCGCCGTCGGGCTCCTGCGGTGGCATGATGGCGAAACATTATCCTGAGCTTTTCGCCGACGATCCCAACCTCGCTGGGCGAGCCCAGACCTTCGCAGGCAAATGCCATGAGCTCGTGAGTTTCCTCACGGACGTATTGGGCGTGACGAAGGTCAACGCCGCTTTCCCGCGCGAGGTCACCTATCACGACAGTTGCTCTGGCCTGCGCGAATTGAACGTGGCCCGCCAGCCCCGAAAGCTGCTTGGGAGCGTCGAGGGGTTGCAGCTCACCGAGATGAAGGAATGCGATGTGTGCTGCGGTTTTGGCGGCGCATTCGCAGTGAAATATGGCGAGATCTCCGACGCGATCGTGAGCAAGAAGATCGAGAATGTCTGCGCCAGCGGCGCGCCCGTTCTGCTCGCGGGCGATCTTGGCTGTCTCATGAATATGGCGGGCAAGCTCTCGCGTGACGGCCGCGAGATCGAGGTGCGCCATGTCGCCGAAGTGCTGGCGGGTTTCACCCATGAGCCGCCCATCGGCGCGCCCAAAGAGGGCGAGGCGTGAGCCCCCACCTCCACATTATGGCCCTGCTTGCGACCGCGCATATTCTGGCGGTGATGTCGCCGGGGCCCAATCAGGCTTTGGTGCTGGCGACAGCCGCGCGTAGCCGCAGCGAAGGGTTGATCGTAGCTGCGGGCTTCTGGCCTGCGGGTTGTTTGTGGGCCGCTATGGGGCTCATGGGCATGGGCGAATTGATGCGCGCGGCGCCGATGATCGAACTTGGATTGCGCGTCGTCTGCGGCGCCTATCTCATCTATCTGGGCTTGCGCATGATCCGCGCGTCGCTCACCGGGCGTAGCGGAAATGGGCGCGCGGCGCCCGAGCAAAGCCGCGCCAGGCTTTTCCTGATGGGCTTTTTGACGAATCTGGGCAACGCCAAGGCCATCGCTTATTTCGCCGGCGTCTTTGCTGCTGCGGGCGCTTATGATCTGCCTTTCGAATGGCAGATCGTCGCGATCTTTCTCATGCCCGGCATCGGTTTTTCATGGAACGCCGCGCTGGTGCTTTTCGTCTCCACAAAGCCCGTGCGCCGCGCCTATGAACGCGCCGCCCATTGGATCGACCGGCTCTCCGGTTCGGTTCTCATGATCTTCGGTCTCAAGCTGCTGGTGTCGCGATGAGCCTGCGAATGACCTCCCCCGCCTTCAAGCAAAACGCGCATGACGCGCTGGGCGATAAGCAGTTGCAGCAAGCGCTTGGCAATGTGCGCGCGGGCTTTATCGACAAGCGTGCGCAGGCCGCTGACAGGCTGCCCGAGTTCGAAGCCCTGCGCGATAGCGCGCGCGACATCAAGGACCATGTGCTCGCTCATCTCGATCTTTATCTCGAGCGCTACGAGACCAAGGTGCGCGAGTCTGGCGGCCAGGTGCATTTCGCCCGCACCGCGCAGGAGGCCTGCGCGACCATCGTCGACATTTGCAAGGCGCAGGGCGCGCGCACGGTGACCAAGGGCAAGTCCATGGTCTCCGAAGAAATCGGCCTCAACGCGGCCATTGAAGCGGCGGGCATGGAGGCCATTGAAACGGACCTTGGCGAATATATCATCCAGCTTCGCCATGAAGCGCCGTCCCATATCATCGCGCCCGCCGTGCATCTGACGAAGGAGCAGGTAGAGAGCGATTTTCGCCGCCTGCATAAGCATCTGCCGGAAGATCGCGATCTCTCGCAGGCCGAAGCGCTGCTGGGCGAAGCGCGCATGGTCCTGCGCAAACGTTTTCTTGAAGCCGATGTCGGAATCACCGGCGCCAATTTCCTGGTCGCGGAAACCGGAACCTCGATCATCGTGACCAATGAGGGCAATGGCGATCTGACGCAGACGCTGCCGCGCGTTCATATCGTCATCGCCTCCATTGAAAAGATCGTGCCGACGCTTGAAGACGCAGCGCAGATCCTGCGTGTGCTGGGCCGTTCCGCGACGGGTCAGGATATGTCGGTCTACACCACGCTTTCCACTGGCCCGCGTCGGAGCGACGATGTGGATGGGCCGCAGGCCTATCATGTGGTGCTTGTCGATAACGGCCGCAGCGCCATGCTTGGAACGGAGTTCGAGGAGATGCTGCGCTGCATCCGTTGCGGCGCCTGCATGAACCATTGTCCCGTTTATCACGCGGTGGGCGGCCATGCTTATGGCTGGGTCTATCCCGGCCCCATGGGCGCGGTTCTCTCGCCCTCGCTGCTTGGCGTCGACAAGGCTGGGCATCTGCCCAACGCGTCCACTTTCTGCGGACGCTGCGAAAGCGTTTGCCCCGCGCGCATTCCCTTGCCGAAGCTCATGCGGCACTGGCGCGAGCGCGAATATGAACGACATCTGGCGCCGGCGACCTATCGTTACGGTCTTGGCCTCTGGGCCTTCTTTGCGCGCAGGCCCTGGCTTTACAAACTCGCCACCGGCGTCGCCATGCCAGTGCTGAGTTTCTTTGGCCGCAAGAAGGGACGTTTCGCCCGCCTGCCGCTCGCATCAGGCTGGACCGATCATCGCGATATGCCAGCGCCCCAGGGCAAAACCTTTCAGACGCAATGGCGTGAGCGCGGAGGCAGGACAAGATGAGCGCACGCGACGACATTCTTTCGAACATCCGGCGTTCGCTCGGCGTCACCGGCCGCGAGGCGCCGCGCATGGCCGCCGTCGAGGAACGGCTGCGCTCTGCGCCGCGCGGCGTCATGCCCA
>CANBVC010000282.1 GCA_947372795.1 Beijerinckiaceae bacterium | reverse complement strand
ACCTGTGCGGCGTCGTGGGAAACCATGAGGATTTTCGTGCCCCCGGCGGCCGCGTCGGCGATGATCTGTTCAACGGCGCGCGTGGCGGCGGGATCAAGATCGGCCGTTGGTTCATCGAGGAGCAGGAGATCAGGCTCCCGCGCGAGCGCCCGCGCCAGCGCGACGCGCTTTTGCTCGCCGCCTGAAAGCCGCCGCGCCGGGCGGTCCGCCAGCGCGCTGAGCCCGACGCGCTCGAGTAGCGTTTGAAGGCGTCTCTCACGGTCGTGCGCCGGGCAGCCTGCTTGCGCCAGAGCGAAGATGAGGTTTCCGCGCACAGTCCGCCGCAGCATCACCGGGCGCTGAAAAAGCATGGCTCTGCGCAGGGGCGCGGATTCGCTGCGTCCGCCCCAGGAGATGGTTCCCCTGGTTGGGCGCGTCAAACCCATGGCGATATTCAGCAGCGTACTTTTGCCCGCGCCATTGGGGCCAAGGATCGCGGTGGGCGCGCCGCTGGAAATGGTCAGCGACACATCGTTCAGGAGCGTCTGATCGCTGATTTGATAGGTGATATTGCGCAGGATGAGTGGAAGATTGGCGATTTCGGCCATATCACCCGATCCGGTTTCTGGCGAATGCGCCAAGAAGCCATGTGCTCGCATTGATGGCGATGACGATCACGATGAGCATCAGGCCAAGGCCCATCGCGAAGGACAGGTCGCCCTTGGACGTCTCAAGCGCTATGGCGGTGGTCATCGTACGCGTGAAACCTTCGATATTGCCGCCAACGATCATGACGGCGCCGACCTCTGCGGCCGCCCGGCCAAAGCCTGCAAGGAGGGTCGTCAACAGGCTGATGCGTGCATCGTAAAGGAGGGTGGCGAGGCAGCCGAGCGGCGACATGCCCACAGCGAGCAGTTCGTTGCGATATTCGCTCCAGAGGTCCTCAATCGTCTGCCGGGTGAGCGCGACGATGATCGGCGTGATGAGAATGGCCTGCGCGATGATCATGGCGGTCGGTGTGAATAGCAAACCGAAGGAGCCAAGCGGTCCGCTGCGCGACAGAGCCAAAAATACGCACAGGCCGACCACCACGGGTGGCAGGCCCATCAACGCATTGGTCAAGACGATCACGGCCCCGCGTCCGGGAAAAGATGAAAAAGCGAGCAGGGCGCCCAGAGGGAAACCCACCAGACCGGCGGCCAGAACCGCGCTGAGGCTGATTTTGAGGGACAGATAGACAATGGCGAAAAGCGCAGGATCCGCCGATGCGATCAGCCCCCATGCGCTTGTGTTTTCCATGGATGCAATCTCCCTGAACCGTGTTCCTAAAACATATTTCAACATCGGTCGACAAATGCGCGCCCTCGCTCGAAGGCCTCCCTTCGCTCTTCGCTGATTGCATCCAGAGGAAAATCACGGAAAAATTTGGGTTCGTTCTGCCAAAAGATCTTGCGGCCTACTCAGAAATTTGGCGGAAGCGCCGGATAGCGAACTTTCGCTTTGAAAGCGCACGACCCTCATAGCGATCGAGGCGATGAAAGCTTCCGATTACGGCGCCGATGCTAAGCTCAAGCTCTTGCTCTGCATCGGGCAGGAGATCTTCAACGTATTTCTTGACGATGTTCGTTTGATCCCAGATATCGGGAACATTACTTTCGACAGATTTAATCAGCGTTCGCAATCCCTTGAGAGTTGGACGCTTATTGACGAGACTTGGATGCGCAAGCCTTTCGAGGCGGAGCCGTCTCACACGCTGCAATTCGATTTGAGCCTCGGCAATGAGGCGCGCATCATGTATCAGCGCCTCATCTGCATTAGGACCAGCAATAAGCTTCGCCAGTCGCTCCGCCTGCAAGGACAGTTTGGGATCAGCCAAGATAGGAAGGCTCAATCCGTGGCGAAGAGAATTTTGCGATGATCGCTGCAACCCCGCGTCTGTTTTCGGACCTCGGCTCTTCAGCCCATTTAGTCTACTCGAATCCTTGCGCCGCTGTGACGTCATTCTGAGGCGCCTTGATCTTTAACAGGCCTTGGAGGAGGCTCCTCATCAGATAAGGCAGACATCATGCGTTTTGCAGTAGCTTCTCGAGCCTTCTCAATCTCACGAAGGGCGCTGTTGCGTCGCGCTTCGGCCTGCGAAATCATTCGATCGATACGCTCCAATGGATCAAGTCTTTTAAGAAGACTATGAGCGTCAACGTCGTCCATGTTGAGGCCCATCTGCTTTAAGATTTGCAGGACTTCTTTCATTGCTTCTTTATCACCGCGGCCCCAAGCCTCGACAAGCTTTTCTCTGGCATGGTGAGGAACCCTGCGTAAGAGAAGCGATTCCAATCCCGCAGGGCTGCTATTGCCGAGAAGTCGGGCCTTAAGTCGGCGCATGCGCAAAACCTCCCACTGGAGGTCAAGGATATCCCGGAGCCAAATTTCTTCGATTACGTCCCGAGGAGCGACCTTAGCCCGTAATCGCGCCTTTAGGCCCTCATAGTCGACTAGGCTTTCGTTGGGTAACAAGGGAGGCGGGCCAAGCAGTTCATCAAGCTCTGCGATGTCGACAGAGCTTACCGACCGTCCCTTACTTTGACGAGGAATGTTGGCCATGGCTTAATCTACTCTGGAAAGTATTCAGTAAGAATAATATGTTGAGAAAAAATTTCAATAAAACTATTTTACAATCCACAGTTCCTAGGAACTATTTGAGCATTATTCATTCTCCGATTGGGAGCGCTTCAGAAAGCGGGCCCTAAGTTTATCATTGGGGGCTCCAAGAAACTCTATGCCGGCGCTCTCCAGTGCAAACACAATTTCTTCCACTGACCCTGGACCAGCGCAGGCACTACCCTCTTGCGCTTCAATCCCCCTGAAAGTGGCTACCCCGACCGACCGACCGACCGACCGACGCCCGACGAGCTAATTCTACGTCAAGATGGCTCGCTTTCCCAATATAAACAAAGTCGTAGCGCACCAGCTAGCGCAAGGTTCAAACCCTTAATCGCGTGTCCTATCCGTAACGGTCGGATGGGTCTTGACGTAAAAAGCCGCCAGCCCGAGGCCTGCAAGCAGAACTCCCCCAATAATATGGAAACTTGCCGCTAGGCTTGTAACGTTAGCTGCAGCGCCCATGGAAATTGGCGTAAAGGAAGCCGCGACCCGGTTAGCCGTGGTGCGCAAAGCGGCTCCGCGAGCTAGAAATCCTGGGCCGGAGGCGTCCGCGAGGATGGAAAGCATAAGCGGTTGTGAAAGGCCCATGCAGACGCCCCGCAGCGCCGCCGCGCCCATCAGCAAAGAAATCGACCCGAGCGCAGGCGTGATTGACACAAAAATGATTGACCCCATGGTCGTCCAGATCAGCACCCACAAGGGATTCATCAACTGGGTGATCTTGGCGACCCACAGTGAGCTCAGGGCGGCTAGGGCGGAGGAAACGGTGATAAGAAGTCCAATCTGCGTCGCAGGGAGGCCGATCGACGCCAACCATACTGGATAGAATGAATCTTGGATCGAGCTTGCGGCGATGCGCATGATCGTGATGACGAGCACGATCTTCATCGCGGGCTCGCAAGCTAAAGCGAATGCGTCGTGATAATCCGACGCGCGCGGCGCGAGGTCGCCCCAGACAAGTTTCCGGCGCTCAGACGCAGCCATGTCTGCCGAGTGGGGAATGAAATAAGCAGAGCAGGCGGTTCCCGCCGCCCAGAGGGATAGCACCGTAAAAGCCCCCCAGGTCCCGGCCACATCCCAAGCGAATCCGGCCATCGGCGGGCCGATGAAACTTCCAATGCGAAGCGAGAATGCGAAACGCCCCGC
>CANBVC010000281.1 GCA_947372795.1 Beijerinckiaceae bacterium | reverse complement strand
GGGACGACCAGCGCGCACCTCAGCTAGGGCGCGCTCGACGGAGATCTGTCCGGATCCACCCTCTGCATCAAAAATGTTCTTGATTTCAGCCACGCAACCCCCGACTGAATTCGATTGTGCTGCACAATATACGCGCACAATCATCTTCTGGATGGCGTCATAACGCAGTTCCTGCTCATTTCAAAGGAGCCGGATTGGCAGTGACGGACCGAGGAGCACGAACCCAGCATGGAAAGCCCGCTCGCTGACCCATTCGAGCCCATCGTGGAAGCTCCCGCAGATCTGCCTTTCGTGGTGGCGCAACTCGGCCAGTCCCTCGACGGGCGGATCGCCACTGTGACGGGGGAGTCGCGTTACATCAATGGTTCCGCCGCCCTTGACCATCTGCACGGTTTGCGTGCGGTCGTGGATGCGGTGGTGGTCGGGGTTGGGACTGTTCTTGCTGATGATCCGCTTTTGACGGTGCGCCGCGTCGCAGGCGCAAGCCCGGCGCGTGTGGTGATCGACCCGCGCGGGCGCGTAGGGTCAAAAGGCAAATGGCTCACGCAGGATGGCGCCCCGCTCCTGCTCGTAAGCGCCTGTGAAACTTGCCCTGAAGGCGTCGAACTTGTGCCCGTGCCGCTGCATGACGGCCAGATGCGCCCCGCCGACATCGTGGCTGCGCTTTTTGCTCGCGGGTATCGCAAGCTGCTGATCGAGGGGGGCGCGCGCACCATCTCGTCCTTCATTGATGCGGGCTGCGTCAATCGCTTGCATTTGCTGGTGGCGCCCGTAATCATCGGCTCGGGCAAAATGGGCCTGGATCTCGCTCCGCAGGGCGATCTGTCGCGCGCGCTTCGGCCAACGACAAACGTCCATCTGTTAAGAGGTGGCGAGGTTCTTTTCGACTGCGCATTAATTTAAAATCCTCGCTGATTGAGAGGCTGAGAAGATGTCAAATAAAATTCATCCGCCTGTTTATTCACCTATCTCGAAATGGATTCACTGGATCACAGCGCTACTGGTCCTGATGATCATCCCCGGCGGCATCGTCATGATCCGCTTGCAGGAAGGCCAGCTACAAAATCAAATTTTCGACTTGCACCGATCTTTCGGCGTGACCGTCTTTGCGCTCGCGATTTTGCGAGTGACGGCGCGTCACTTTTTCGGAACGCCTGCACCTCTTGAGTCCCTGACGCCATTGGAGCGCCGCGCCTCGGTGGGCGTGCATCATACCCTGCTCGCGCTGCTGTTCATCATGCCCTTGCTGGGCTGGCTGATGACGTCGGCTTACCGGGTCGATGTTTCCGTCTTCGGCCTTTTCACCCTGCCCCATCTCATGCCGCAGAGCGAGCCGATCTATAACGCGCTAGCGGCTACCCACAAGACGCTCGGTCTTGTGATGGCGGGGCTAATCCTGACTCATATCGGCGCCGCGATCATGCACACCTTCATCAAGCGCGACGGCGTCTTGCAGCGCATGCTCCCAACCCGCCGCTAGGGCGCGGCGAATATATCCATATGGCCGATCTGGCAGGCCTGCGCCACGCGCCGGGCCTCCAGCCATGAGGCGAGATCGGCGGGGGCGACGCGCCCCGTTTCAGCCACTGCGCCTGCGGCGCCTTCTGCCAGCGCAGACATCAGCGGCGCCTCATCCGGCGCAGCGAGCCGCCACGGGCTGGAGCCAAGCGTGACCAACCAGCCTGCCTTTCGAAAGGGCTCCACCAGCAGCGCAGAAGCGCCGGGCCCAGCCGCGCAACCAAAGCCCTTGTCGCTCGTCTGATGCGCATGGAAGGCGGCGAGAACCTCTGCGTCCGCACCATGGGGCGGGCTCCATTGCTCGACGCCGTCATAGGTCAGCACGGCGAACAGCGGCAGGCGGCGACGCAACAAAGCATCGCAAAAGCGCGCCAACCAATCGGGGGCGACGAGATCAAAAAAGGCTGCGGCCGTCACGAGATCGGCAGGGCGGTCGAGTACGGCTTCGAGATCATGCGCCAGATCAGCCGCCTCGAAATGAACCTCGATCCTCTTGCCGCCGCGCCATAACGTAAGGGCGCCGTCGCTGGTCGTTTCCGACCTGTCGGCCCAGAGAGTGAGCGCTTCGCGGGCCGCCTGCAAAAGCAGCGGGTCAGCATCGACAAGCCGCCATACCTGACCATCGGGAAGATGCGGCGCAAGCGCCCGCAGGTTGGAGCCGGAGCCGCAGCCAAGATCGACAAGGCGAGGCGCAGGATTGCCTTCAAGATGCGCAAGGGCGTCATCCAACACCGCCTGATTGCGGGCGCGATGATCGGCTGGCTCACGAAGGGCGAGCCACTCGGCGGAAAAACCTGTCATGGAGCGGCTCCGGCGACGGATGTGAGAACTTGCGCAATGCGTTTGGCCCCATCGGCCCAGCGCGGCAGGCCCTGCCCCGCCACCCATGAGGCCTCGGAGAGACGGGCGCGCAGATCCCCGTCGGCGATCGCCAGACGCAGGGCGGCGCGCAGCGCAAGAACATCGCCGGGGGGCATCTTAAGAGCGGCCGCGTCAGGCACGGTCTGCGCCGCAGCCCCGCCGGTCGTTGCGACGATGGGCAGGCCGCGCGCCATGGCCTCGCTGAGAACCATGCCATAACCCTCATAAAATGAAGGCAGAATGAAAAGATCAGTCTTGGCGTAGGCGGCGTCCACAGCCTCCTGCGACGCCTCGCCCGCAAGGCGCACGCGAGACTGCAAGCCATGGGCTGCGATGGCGGCGTCAAGTTGCGCGGCGCAGGCGTGGTCGCGATCAGGACTGCCGATGATGGTGAGCCGCCAGGGCAGGTCCGAAAGCCCCGCCAGCGCCTCGACGAGAACGATATGCCCCTTGCGCGGGATGATGGAGCCCACAGCCAGTAGATCGACCTCGCTACCGCCTGAACCCTGAAAACGTGGCGCAGGATCCGTTCCCGGCTCAACAGCCGTAACGCGCTGCGCGGGGACGGCGAAATCGGCGATGAGCGTCGCCCGTATGGTCTCGCTCGACACGATGACATGGCGCGCATGGGCGAGAACGGCGCGCTCATTCTCAATCAGCGCCTGCGCCGTCGCAGGATCGAGCCCGCTTTCGAGCCCCAGCGGATGATGCACCAGGGCCACAAGCGGCGTTGAAAGCCCCGCCAGCCCCCCTGGCGGCAAGGCCCCCAGCGCCAGCCCATCGACCAGCAAAACATCCGCAGGCGTGTCGTGAAGCAGCCGAAGGCTCTGCGTCACAGCCGCAGCGTCCGGAAATGGAAAGCCGTCGGGCAAGGCCAGATGCACAGCGTCGACCCCACAGGCGGGCAGCTGCGCCAGCATCCGCCGGTCATAGCCGTAACCACCTGTAAGGGCTGAGAGATCGCCGGGAATGGCGAAGAGCGCGCGGATCGCCAAGCTAGATCGCGCCCTCATACCAGGCCCGCGCCACATGGCTTTCATTCAGGTTGACGCGGATCTTCACGATGCCTTCTCCGCCCGGCCCAAGAGCGCCAGAACGGGCCGCATGGGCCATGGCGTCGAAGATATATTTGGACAGATATTCGGTCGTGGTCTGCTTGCCCGCGAACTGGGGGAGCTCGTCAAGGTTCTGATAATTCAGCGGTCCAAGCGTCGCCTTGAGCGCGTCATGGGCGCGGCCGATGTCGACCACGACGCCATCAGCGGTGATCTCCTCGCGGAAAAACGCAACATCGACCACGAAGGTCGCTCCGTGAAGCTTCTGCGCGGGACCGAAGAGCTCCCCCTTGAAACTATGCGCAATCATGATGTGGTCGCGCACTTCTACGGCGAACATGGGAAGCTCCTGCTTG
>CANBVC010000280.1 GCA_947372795.1 Beijerinckiaceae bacterium | reverse complement strand
TCCCTATGCTGATCTGCATGACTGCTCCAACGACATTGTCGCGGTCATTGAAGCGCTCGGGAGCGGGCCTGCGATTCTTGTCGGCCATGCCTTCGGCAACCGCGTCTCGCGCCTTCTCGCCACCATTCGCCCTGACCTTGTGAGCGGCGTCGTTCTGGTCGCGGCCAATGTCGGCCATGCGCCGAGCCCGCCCATCGTGCGCGAGGCCATCCGCAATAGCGCGAATACGACCCTTCCTGACGACGTGCGGCTCAAGGCCCTCTCTTACGCCTTCTTCGCCGAAGGAAATGATCCTCACCCATGGCTTCAAGGCTGGTTTCCGGACGTGCTTGCGGCCCAGCGCATCGCGGGCGACCAGACGTCGCGCACGGTGGATTACGCCTCGGGCCGGGCGCCTGTGCTTTACATGCAGCCGAGCCACGACCCGCTGGCCCATGCGCATGACGCAGTTGAATACAAGGAAGCGCTGGGCGATCGGCTTACGGTCGTGAAGATTCCGCAATCCAGCCACGCAGCCATCGCTGAACAGCCAGAGTTCATCGCCCAAGAAATCACCACATGGGCGCGGAAAATCCTTCACTGAGCTTTCGCGTCAGTGCTCGGCCACGGTCTCGTCAAAAGCCGGGAATGAAGCGCGAAACGCGTCCAGCCAATGGATGAGCGCAGGATATTGCGCGCGCCAGTCGATCTGCTTGCGCCAATCGAAATAGCCAAGCGCGCAGGCGAGCGTGATAGATGCTGCGTCAGCGGTGGTCGCATTGGGCGGCGCCGCGACCATGACCGCGAGGCCGCGCGCGATCTTGCCCAGTTGGTGCTCGATCCACGGATCATACCGAAAAGCGTCGGGCCTGCGAAGCCTTTCATAGGTGACGAGAATCCCAGCCTCGATCATTCCATCGCCCAGAGCGTGAAGCGTTCGCGTCTCGATAAGTCTTGCTTTTGGAAAAAGGCGCGGCTGATCGAGCAGCGTGTCGAAATAGTCAAGGATCACGCCTGAATCGTAAATGGACACGCCTTCGGCGGTGACGAGAACGGGCATCTTGCCGAGCGGATTGACGCGTCGCAAATCGCCATCCTCGCTCCACGGATCGGCTTGCTCAATGCGCATGCGCTCAACCAGACCATGCGCGCGAGCCGCGATCTTCACCTTTCGACCGAAGGGCGACGTCGGCGTTGAATATAAGATCATGAGGGAACCTTTGCTTTTGCCCAAGATAGCGCGGGGCCCAGAAGTGAACCAGCCAATTATTGCTTTCGATTGAGGCGCGGTGGTATCGTGAAGGCCAAGGAGAAACAAATGCGGTTCGCCAAATCCTGCCATCAGCTTGCAACGTGCCTTATATCCCTCATGCTGCTGACATGCGCAGCGTCCGCGCAATCCGAGGCCGAATTTTTCAAAGGCAAAACCGTACGCATGGTCGTCGGCTTTGCAGGCGGCAATGAATATGACCTCGGCGCAAGGCTTCTCGCCCGGTATCTAGGGCGGCATATTCCCTCAAGCCCCACGGTCATCGTCCAGAACATGCCGCAGGCCGCAAGCATCGTCGCGGCGAACTATGTTTACAGCCAGGCGCCCAGGGATGGCACGGTGATCGGCGCCATCACGCGCAACCTCGTCAATCAAGCGCTGCTGGGCCAATCCAATCTTGAAGCTGATCCGCGGCGCCTCATCTGGCTGGGTGGCGCATCCTTCCCCGGGCGCGTCTGCGTTGTGGGAGAAAAAGCGCCGACGCAGACGGCCGCCGATGTCTTCACCAAGGAACTGATCGTCGGCAGCAATGGCGCTGGAAATTCGACCAATATCCTGCCCACCGTCTTCAACCATGTACTGGGCGCAAAATTTAAACTCATCGAAGGCTACAAGGGCACGCCTGACATCGTGCTTGCCATCGAGCGCAACGAGGTCGAAGGCGTCTGCGCCTCCTATGGCCAATTCAGAGGCAGCGCGCAGGCCTTCGCCGAGGGCAAGCTGCGGGTTCTTTTCCGCGCTGAAGAGACGAAAATGGCGGAAATCCCCGACTCGCAGTCGATCTATGATTTCGCCAAGACAGAAGAGCAAAAGCAGTTCATGCGCTTTGTCTTCTCCAGCACCGAGTTCGGCCGCCCCTATATTCTGCCTCCGGGCGTCGCCCCTGAGCGCGTCATCACCATGCGCAAGGCGGTGGCGGACGCGGTAGCAGATCCAGAACTGATCGCCGAAGCCGAAAAGCTGCAGATCGATATGGCCTGGCGTTCGCCAGAGGATCTGGAGCGGATCACCGCAGCGCTCTATGCGACGTCACCGGAGCTGATCGAAGCCGTTAAGAAACTGGTGCCGAACCTCAACTGAGATGCAGCTCAACCCGCCGCCTTCGCGCGGCGGCCTCCAACCAGCAGGACGATCACTGCGACGGTGAGCGCAGGCGCCACGACATAATTCACCGCATCCCAGCCGCTGCGCACCAAAAGCGTGCCCGACGAAAACGATGCGATGGCGTTTGTGCCGAAGACCAGAAAATCGTTGAAGGACTGCACGCGCGTGCGCTCTTCGGGACGGTGCGTCTCGACCACGAGCGAAGAGGCGCCGACGAAGCCTAGGTTCCAGCCCAGACCAAGCAGGATCAGGCCGATCCAGAAATGCAGGGATGTCTGGCCGGACAAATTGACGAAGGCTGCGGCGGCGATCAGCGCAAAGCCCGTGAAGATGACGCGCGGGGCGGTGAAACGCTGAACCAGCGAGCCCGTCCAGAAGCTCGGCAGGAACATGGCGATCACATGCCACTGAATGCCCCAGTTGGCGTCGGAAAGCGACAGGCCGCACATTTTCATGGCGAGCGGCGCAGAGGTCATCAGCAGGTTCATCAGGGCGTAGGAGACGACGCCGCTCAAGGCGGCCGCAATGAATTTTGGTTGTCGTGCGATCTCCATCAATGGCCTGCCCGTCTGCTGGGGAGCGCCGCCGATGGTGGGCTTGGGGAGGCGCGCGCCTGAGAGAACGAACATGCAGACCAGCGCCACCACGCCCTGCGCGGCGAAACTCGCCATGAATAGATAGGGCGACCACAAATCCATGGTGGCGTTGACCAGCTGCGGTCCAAGCACGCCGGAAAATACGCCTCCCGCCATCACCCAGGACAGCGCCTTGGGACGAAATTCGGGGCTCGCCGTATCGGTAGCGGCGAAGCGAAAGGTCTGGGCCACCGCCTGAAAGAAGCCCCCGATGAAGGTGGCGAGGCAGAACAGCGCAAATGAGCCGAGCCAGATCGCGAGAGTGGCGAGGGCTGCGACGACAACGCCTGCGACAGTCCCGAAGAAGAAGGCGCGATTGCGCCCATAGCGACGCGCAATCGCCCCTGCGAGCAAGGTGGAGAGCGCCGTGCCGACCACATAGATCGAGACGGGAACGGTGGCGTAGATGGCCGAAGGGGCGAGAATGGAGCCAACGATAGCGCCTGTCGTCATGATGACGACGGAATTGGCTCCAGCCAACGCCTGAGCGATAGCGAGCCGCAACACGTTCGACTTCGCAAGCCTATCGTCCACCACCGCATTATGGTCCGTCATGCAAATTCATCCTTAGCCCGCGAATTGATCAAACGCTGCGAGCGCATGGCTTGCATACATGACGGAAGGTCCGGCGCCCATATTGATCGCCATACCAAGCGTCTGCGTCATTTCCTGCCTGCTCGCGCCAGCTTTGGCTGCGGCCTCAGCATGAAAGGCGATACAGTCATCGCAACGCAGGGCGACGGAAATGGCGAGGGCGATCAGCTCCTTCGTCTTCGCATCCAGGCCATCGCCCCCGAGCGCAGATTGGGCGAGCCC
>CANBVC010000279.1 GCA_947372795.1 Beijerinckiaceae bacterium | reverse complement strand
TCTTTTGAAAGCTTGCGCGTAACCGCCCAGAATTCATCCGAGTGATTCATGTGGATGAGATGGGCGACTTCATGGGCTGCGAGATAATCGAGCACATGCGGGGGCGCCATGATCAGTCGCCATGAGAAATTCAAACCACCGGTCGCCGAGCAGGAGCCCCAGCGGCTTGTGGTGTCACGGAGCGTCACGTCTCGCGCCTTCACGTTAATTTTCGCGCAATGCCGCTTCACAGCTTCCTCAAGGCGATTGCGCGCTTCGCGTTTGAGAAAGTCCGTCACGCGCCGCTGCACATGGCGCGCGTCGCCCGCCACGTGCAGCGCGGGGTCGCCGACGTCCGTGGCGCCGAGCCATACGGTCCCTCGCGCCTTGGGTTCATGCAAGAGAACATGAGGCGCGCCTTCGAAAGGAATCATCGCGTCAGGATGGAAGGGAATGGGCTTGGGCAACTTGCGCATGCGCGCGTCGATCCATTCCGCGTGACGTTGCGCAAAGTCGTGCGCTGCGCTCAGCGAGCCACGCACCGGCATGGTGAGCACGACATCACGTGTCGCCGAGCGCACGCGTATGGTGAAGCGCGTAGCGCCCGCCACGCGCTTGAGGGCGACCTTGTAGGAATCAGCCCCATGCGAAACGTGAAATCCGAGAGGATCGTGCTGTGGGGCAGTCCGTTGGAAGAGGCGCAACATAAGGGCAGACTAGGAGCCTTTGCGCCGAGTCGCCAGTGCATACAAGCTACACTGACCGACTCATATCCAGCGCGTGCAAGCTTCAGCTATGGCTTGTGGATTCGGCTTTTTCCGCATCAAGCATCGCGATGAATGCGCCGATGCGTGGCGCGATTTCCGAGCGGAAGCGCGAGCCGTTGAATACGCCATAATGGCCAACGCCCATTTGCAGATAGTGCACCTTGTGCGCGTCGGGAATATTCACGCAAAGATCCTGCGCAGCATAGGTTTGACCGACGCCGGAAATATCATCCTTCTCGCCTTCGACAGTCATGAGCCCGCAATGCTTGATCGCTTTTAGATCGATCAGCTGACCACGATGTTTCATCGTGCCTTTGGGCAGCGCGTGGTCAACGAAAACGGCGTCGATGGTTTGCAGATAATAAGCGGCGTCGAGGTCCATGACGGCAAGATATTCATCATAGAAGTCACGATGCTTTTCAGCTGAATCGCCATCGCCGTCGACGAGATGATTGAACATGTCGAGATGGGCGTTGACGTGCCGATCAAGGTTCATCGCCATGAAGCCAGAGAGCTGGAGAAAGCCCGGATACACCTTGCGACCGACGCCCGGATAGGGGAAGGGAACGGTGTGGACGCAGTTCTGCCTAAACCAGTCCGAGCCGCGCTTTTGCGCGAGCTTGTTGACGGCGGTGGGGCTGCGTCGTGTGTCGATGGGTCCGCCCATGAGGGTCATGGAGGCGGGGCTCAGCGGATCCTTGAGCGCTTCCATGATCGCGGTGGCGGCGATGAGCGGCACAGAGGGCTGGCATACGCCAAGCGTATGCAGGCCCGCGCCCGGCGCATCGGCGCCGAGGAATTGCATGATCTCGATGAGATAGTCGATATAATCGTCAAGGTCGAAAGACCCCGCCGCCAGCGGCGCGAGACGGGCGTCCGTCCAGTCGGTTATATAGACGTCGAAGTGCGGCAAAAAGGCCTCGACCGTACCGCGCAGCAGCGTGGCGTAATGGCCTGACAGGGGCGCTACGATCAGCAGGCGCGGATCGCGCCGATCGGTCTGGCGGTTAAAGTGTATCACGCGGCAGAAAGGCTTTATCCAGACCACTTCCTCAACGATGTCGACGGGCGTGCCGTCGATCTTCGTCTGAGGCAAATCGAAGCTTGGTTTGCCATACCTGCGTGTGAGGCGTTCGAACAGTTCGGCCGATGCGGCCATATTACGGCCCCAGACCGTATGGGTCAGGGGGTTAAGGGGACTTTTTAAAAGAAAGTGCGCGGCGTCTGACAAGGCTCGCGCAGGGGCTACCGCCAGATGGGCCATTTCATAGAACTGATAGGACATACGGTTCATGCGATCACCGATTTTCGGGGGCGGACCAGCCACTGCTACGCAATCAATAATCTACTTGCATCATATCGACGGGTTGAATCAATCATTCTCTTGGCCCATCACCGCCAGGTGGCATGAACTTAAGTCGATCATCAGATGCAATTATCGTCAGATATATATCTCGCCGAGGTGAACCTTGGCCGTCATGCGCGGCGCTTGCGCTTGGATACGCTTGTGCGGTTGCGGTGGCTGGGCGTCGCCGGTCAATCGGTCGCGGTGTTGATCACCTGGTTCGTGCTTGGTTTTGATCTGCCCATAGCTCTTTGTTTTCTGGTCATTGCTGCCTCGGTGGCGCTGAACGTGGCCCTGCGGCTCAAATTCCCTCTGAACCAGCGATTGAGCGAACCTCAGGCTTTCGCACTGCTGGCCTATGATGTTCTGCAGTTATCGGGCCTCCTTTATTTTACGGGCGGCCTCACCAATCCCTTCGCTAGCCTTTTTCTGGCGCCGATCATGATCTCAGCGGTGTCGCTGGCCTGGCAGGGCACGGCATGGCTTGTGGTGCTGATGGTCGCGGCGGCGAGCTTTCTGGCTTTCCAGCATTTCCCTCTGCCCTGGCATCAGGGCGAGCCGCTTCAGCTGCCTTTTCTCTATGTGACGGGCATCTGGATGGCGCTGGTGCCGGGCGCGGGCTTCATCGCCTTCTACGCCTCGCGGGTGTCGCAGGAGGCCCGGCAATTGTCCGACGCCTTGACGGCGACCGAGCTCGTGCTGGCGCGCGAACAGCATTTGACCCAGCTTGACGGTTTGGCCGCCGCCGCCGCCCATGAGCTTGGCACGCCCCTGGCCACCATCACGCTGGTGGTCAAGGAACTCGGCAAGATCGTGAAGCCGAGCGACGCCCTGGGCGAAGACATCGCGTTGCTCGCCCAAGAGGTCGCTCGATGTCGGACGATCCTTTCCAAGATCGCCTCGCTGGGCAATGAGGGCTTGGGGATGCTGGATGAGCTGACCATCCTTCATCTCGTTGAAGATGTCGTTGGCCCGCAGCGGGACTTTGGCGTGGCGCTGCATTTAGCCAGCGACGGTAATGGTCCAGAGCCCGTGTGTCGACGTAATCCGGGTATGCTCTACGGACTCGGAAATCTCGTCGAAAACGCGATCGATTTCGCCGCTTCTGAAGTGCGCATCACCATGCGCTGGTCAGAGGCTGTCGTGACCATCGGCATCGCTGACGACGGGCCTGGATTCTCGCCTGACGTTCTGACGCGGGTAGGCGAGCCCTACATCACCTCCCGTGGGTCGCGCCGTGCGAAGGTGGATGAGGGATCGGGCCTTGGCCTTGGCCTCTTCATCGCCAAGACCCTGCTGGAGCGTTCAGGGGCGAGCGTGACGACGGGCAATGCGCCTGCGCCCGAACAGGGCGCGCGTATCGAGGTCACGTGGCCAAGGGCCTCTTTCGAACGCAAGCCGCGTAAGGTAGAGCTAGTTTGAGCGCCAATGGTGCCATTGTAGGAAGGCTTGGTGAGCAAGGCATGAAAATCTCGGCTCCCCCGACCGACGCTTTCGATGACGCAGCCGAAGTGGTTAACGGCTCCGCCATGGGTGACGATCTCAGTCTTCTGCTTGTGGATGATGACAAGCCGTTCCTGACCCGACTCAGCCGGGCCATGGAAGCCCGTGGCTTCACGGTTGTGAGCGCGGGCTCCGTCGCCGAAGGCCTCGCCGCCATTGCAGAGCGCCCGCCCGCCTTCGCTGTGATCGACATGCGCTTGCAGGACGGCAACGGCCTCGA
>CANBVC010000278.1 GCA_947372795.1 Beijerinckiaceae bacterium | reverse complement strand
AAGGCCATGCTCGAAAGCGGCGTCACGCCTGACTTCATCGTGATCGATGGCAAGGAGGGCGGCACCGGCGCCGCGCCGCTGGAATTCGCCGATCATCTGGGCACGCCGCTGCGCGAGGGCCTTTCCTTCGCCCACGACTGCCTCGTGGGGGCGGGTCTGCGCGACAAGGTGCGGCTTGGCGCGAGCGGGCGCATCATCACCGCTTTCGACATGGCGCGCGTTATGGCTCTGGGCGCAGATTGGTGCAATTCGGCGCGCGGCTTCATGTTTGCGCTCGGCTGCATCCAGTCCCTGTCCTGCCACACGGACAAATGCCCGACCGGCGTCGCCACCCAGGACCCGCGCCGCGCCAATGCGCTGGTGGTGCCTGACAAGGCCGAGCGCGTGCGTCGCTTTCAGGGCAGCACCATGGAAGCTCTGGCCGAACTGACCGCAGCCGCCGGCGTAACCCATCCCGCCGACATTTCGCGAGAGCAGCTGATGCGCCGGACGGTGACAGGCGATGTGCAGAGTTTCGCGGAAGCCTATCCGCAGCTGGCGCCGGGCTCGCTGCTGGATGGAACGGCGGGCGAGAAGTATGCGCGCCTGTGGGCCATGGCTGACGCGGGCAGCTTCAAGGCGAAGGCGGTCTAACGCCTACCGCCGATCAATCGTGAACTTCTGGAAGCCCTTAAGCATGACGGGCTTCTTGGAGGACAGCATTCGCGTGTTGACGCCGGTCCAGCCGATTTCACCTGAAATGCGGCCATATTCGATCTTGGGGCAGCGGTTCATGATGACCTGCACGCCCCTTGCTTCGGCTCTGGCCGCAGCCGCGTCGTTGCGGACGGACAGCTGCATCCAGATGACCTTGGGCAGCGGGTCGAGCGCCAGCGCCTCGTCCACGATGGCGTCGGCTGCTTCCGAGTTGCGGAAGATCTCGACCATATCGAGGGGCTCGGGGATTTCGGCCAGCGAGGCGTAGACCTTGGCGCCAAGGATCTCCTGACCCGCGATGCCGGGGTTGACCGGGAACATGCGATAGCCCCGTCCCAGCAGATATTTCAGCACGAAATAGGAGGGGCGCACTTCGTTTGCGGAGGCCCCGACAAGGGCGATCGTCTTCGTGCTCTTGAGGATCGAGCGGATGAGGTCGTCGGAGTAGGAATCGTGGTTCATGCAGCAGGCTCCTGCCATGCGGGCGCGCGCTTGTCGAGAAAGGCGCCGATTCCTTCGCGGGCGTCTGGCTCCAGAAGGTTCGAAACCATAGTCCGGCTGGCGAGATCATAGGCCTCGGGGAGGGGCGACGCCATCTGGCGGCGGAAGGCCGCCTTGCCGATGCGCAGCGCCGTTGGGGATTTGGCGGCGATCCGGGTGGCGAGCGTCAGCGCCCCGGTCAGCGCCTCTCCCTTTGGGACGACCCTGTTCACGAGGCCAAAGCGAAGGGCATCTTGCGCACCGATCATGTCGCCGGTAAGCAGCATCTCCATGGCGTGCTTGGGCGCCACCGCTCGGCCCAGCGCGACCCCGGGCGTCGAGCAGAAGAGGCCAATGTCGACGCCGGGCGTGCAGAAGCGGGCAGCCTCGCCCGCCACTGCCAGATCGCATGTCGCCACGAGCTGGCAGCCCGCCGCCGTCGCCACGCCCTCGACCGCCGCGATGACGGGCTGGGGCAGGGCGGCGATCTGCTGCATGAGCGCGCTGCAGCGACCGATGGTCGCCTCAAAGAGCGCCTCGCCACCATCGGGCGCGCTCCGCGCGGCGGTGATCTCGCGCAGGTCATGGCCCGCGCAAAAGGCGGGACCTTCGCCTGAAAGGACGACGCAAAGCACTGCAGGGTCGCTGGAAATGTTTGAAAGCGCATCGGCCAAGGCGCCCATCATCTTGATAGACAAGGCGTTCCGGTTGCCGGGGCTGGTCATGGCGAGATGTGCGACGCCGCCAAGAACCGATGTTGAAAGCGATTCAATTTCAGCGCCTTGCGGCAGTTGATTCAGAGATTTGATCATCGACTTGAATCTTTTTCTGCGAAACGGTGGGGCGTTTTGCGCACATTGTCGCCGGTCGCGTTCCGTGGTTCAAGCGGGGCTGCAACAAGGATTAGCCCAATGGCCCTGCAGTCTGGCCCCGTGATGAGCCTCGATGAGGTGAACGCCTTTCTGGTCCGCGACTTCCCCCAGATCGCTCCCGGTCGCGATTTCATCGTGGAGGCTGTTGGCCCTTTGAGCGCGCGGATGCTGCTGGCGGCGTCGGAGAAACATCTGCGCCCGGGCGGCACCATCTCGGGGCCGTCCATGTTCGCGCTCGCGGATGTCGCGCTCTATGTGGCGATCCTGGCTCAGATCGGTCCGGTGGCGCTCGCCGTCACCACCAATCTCAACATCAACTTCCTGCGCCGCCCGGCCCCCGGCGACCTCATCGCTGAATGCCGCCTGCTGAAGCTCGGCAAGAGGCTGGCGGTGGGGGAGGTGTCATTATTCTCCCCCGGCGATGATGATCCCGTCGCCCATGCGACCGGGACCTATTCGATCCCGCCGGTCTAGCCCACCGCCCGCAGCCGGGCGAAGCCCCGGTCGAGATCGGCCGTAATGTCAGCCATATCCTCAAGCCCGACCTGAAAGCGCAGGGCAGGCCCGCCGGGCGCCCATGTCGTGGCGGTGCGGTAGGTGGAGCAATCGAAGGGGATGACGAGGCTTTCAAAGCCGCCCCATGAATAGCCCATCCCGAACAGCTCCAGTCCGTCGAGCATGGCCGCCACCGCCGTCTCGCTGACGGGGTTGAGGATGATTGAGAAGAGGCCCGAGGCGCCAAGGAAGTCACGCTTCCAGATGTCGTGGCCGGGATGGGAGGGCAGCGCCGGGTGTAGCACTTCCTTCACCTCGGGCCGCGCCTCGAACCAGCGCGCCAGCTCAAGACCCTGTTTTTGCGCTTCCATGAGACGCAGCTTCATGCTGCGCAGGCCGCGAAGGCATAGGAAAGCGTCCTCCGGTCCCGCGCACATGGCGAAGGCGTCGAAAGTCTGGCGCAGGCGCCGGAACCACGTCTTGTTGGCCGACACGAGGCCCATCATCAGGTCAGAATGGCCGGAGAGATATTTGGTCCCCGCCTCGATCGCGAGGTCGACGCCCCGCTCATGGGGCGGGAAAAACAGGGGCGTGGCCCAGGTGTTGTCCATGATGACGCAGGCGCCGTGCTTGTGGGCGATCTCAGATATCGCAGGCACGTCCTGCATCTCGAAGCTTTGCGAGCCCGGCGCCTCGACCAGCACAGCGGTCGTGTTGGGGCGGAACAGGGTTTCGATCGCCGCGCCGACCTGCGGATCGAAATAGCTGGTCTCGACGCCCATGCGCGTGAGCACCGTGTCGCAGAAATGGCGGGTCGGCCCATAGGCGCTGTCGGTCACGAGCAGGTGATCGCCGGATTTGACGGCGGTCATAAGCGCCAGCGTGATGGCGGCGAGGCCAGTAGGGGCCAGCACCGTCCCTTCGGCATTGCACAATTCAGTCCAGGCGTCTTCCAGCGCCCGGATCGTCGGGGTGCCCTTGGTGCCGTAGGTATAGGGAATGTCGCGATCTTTCAGGCTCGCCATGGTGGGGAACAGCACCGTGGAGCCGCGATAGATGGGCGTGTTGACGAAGCCGTACTGATCTTCCGGGTTGCGCCCCGCATGAACGAGCCTTGTGGCGCTGTGCAGGCCGGCCCTCGTTTCTTTCGTCAGCTTCGACATGTAACATATCCCGAATTACAGTGGCTTGACCGGCAGCCTGATTGCCCATTGGATGGCTTTCAGCGATTAGCTGTCGTCAGGCGCCTGTCGCCCGAGGGTGTCGATACCACGACTGGAGCATTTTCA
>CANBVC010000277.1 GCA_947372795.1 Beijerinckiaceae bacterium | reverse complement strand
TTCATTCGCAAAGAATACGAGCAGACCCTGAAGGACAACGGCGTCACCTGCCGCATGGACCCCAAGTGGTACGAAAAACCCGCCGACGCGGACACCCGCAAGGACGTGGTCTGAGACGAGAAAGAGCCCCGATTTCGGGGCTCTTTTTTGGCTGGGGCCAAAGCCAAGCTCTTGTTTATTTCAAAAATTGATACAATAGTAAGCGAGTGATTTTCATGGCGATTCGTCAACATGCACTCGGCACTCATTGCTTACGCAAAGCGCATCCGCGAATTACGGATGGCCCAGCCAAACATTCATGAACAGGCGCTGGCGCCAGCCTTCCAACAATTGCTGGAGGCCGTTCTTCCACTTGTGGCGGCCAAACCCCTCACCGTTGTGCCTGAGTTTACCACCGCAGGCATTGGACGCCCGGACATCGCCCTGAAAAGAAAGGGCGAGCCTCCAAGAGCCTTCGTTGAACTGAAGCTGCCGAGCAAGCCCGACGACCCCGCCCGCTACCGCGACGCCCACGACAAGCGGCAGTTCGAGCGCTTCCAGTCCCTGCCGGTCTGGGCGGTCTCCAACTTCAAGAACATGCGGGTCTTTCACCGCAGCGAAGAAATCCATGCCGTCGAGATCGTCCCCGCGCGGGCGCTTGACCCCATGACGAGCGACGCCAGGGCCGAAAAGACCATTCTGGCTTGCGACCTCGCGGCCTTCGAGGCGGCCTTGAAGCCGCTGGCGCTCGCCAGCCCCCCGCCCGCAGGGGACGCAAAGGAACTCGCCGCCAATCTCGCCCATGCGGCGCGGCTCATCCGCGGGATCATCGAAGACAGACTTGCCGAACTTCGCTTGAGCGCGAAAACGAATGAGCCTTTGCAAAGGGTGCGGGATGAATTTCGCGATGTGATCTTCGCGCATCCAGCATCGGAAGGATATAGCGCCGCCCACTTCGACCATCTTTTTGCGATGGCTTTCGCCCAGACCTTGGCCTTCGGCCTATTGTTAGCACGCGAGGCCCACACAAGCCCTATCGATCATCACGCATGGGAGCATATACCGGACGATACCCTGCTGCTTGGCTCGATATTGTCCGTTCTGAGCCAAAAGAACATGCGCGACGAAATTGGGGTTGGCTTTGACGTCATCATTGACGCAGTCAATACTTTTGATCCCATCATCCTCGCACAAACGACTGGCAAGCCTGACCCGGTTCTCCACTTTTACGAGTACTTTCTTGAGGTCTTCGACCCTGAAGCCCGTAAACGATATGGGGTCTATTACACGCCTGTCGATTTGGTGTCCTATATTGTGTCAGCCATTGACCGCGCGCTGCGCGACCATCTGGGCACGGCTGGCCTGACCGATGAGAATGTGCGGCTTCTGGACCCGGCAACAGGCACAGGCACGTTTTTGCTTGGCGTGATCGAACATGTGCGGCGCGCGGTCGAGGCAAGCTCCGGCCCCGGCGCAATCGACGGCGCCCTGCGTGCTTTGGCTTCGCGCATCTTCGGCTTTGAAATACTCGTCGGCCCTTATGCCGTCGCGCATTATCGACTGCGGCATGCGCTGCGCATTTCGAAGGTCAATCAGAAAATAGGCGTCTATCTGACCGACGCTCTTTCCGAACCGGGCGCTGCGGCGGTGGCGGGAGGCCTCGGGTTTCAATCTGATAATCTCATTGCGGAACGTCATGAGGCTGACGAGCTTAAGCGACGTCTGCCCATCCTCGCCATCATCGGAAACCCACCTTATCTGCGCCTCGCCGCAGGCGATGTCGGCCAGCTTGTCGGCGATTGGATGAATAAGCTTTGGGCCGATCTTAAAGCGCCTGTACGCGACGCCGGTTGGGGCAATGATCTCAATGCGTTTCCCGAACTCTCGGTCGCCTTTTGGCGCTGGTCCCTATGGAAGCTATTTGAAAGCGAGGATGCGCCGGGACGCGGCGTCGTCGCCTTCATCTCAAATCGCAGTTTTATTTCCGGCCATCCCTACGCAGGCCTGCGCCAGAGGATGCGAGAGCACTTCGACCGGATCGAGATCATCGACCTACAGGGCGACACACGCTTAGGCGAGCGGGCGGGCGTCGAAGGCGATGAAGGAGTGTTCGACATAAAGGTCGGCACAGCGATCACCCTCGCCATCGCTGATGGATCAAAGATGCCGGGCGAATTGGCGGAGGTGATCTACACGGATTGCTGGGCGGAGGGACTCGTCACGCGAAAGGACAAACTCGAATGGTTGAAAGATGGCGTCGACACGGGTGCGCGGCCCGGCGGCGTCAGGGTTGAGCGCGGATTGCTTGATGACATGAAACCAGAGCCTTTCGCGAATTACAATTGGATGTCTCTCAATGAGAGCTTTCTATTCAAGCGATCAGGAATCGAAACTCAGAGAGATCCATTTCTCTATTCTTTTTCACCGACTGAGCTGCGCAATAGGATAATTGCGTTCTTAAGTTCAACAGATGAAGAAGCTCAAACTATGTTTAATGATAGCCGCAGCAAAACTTCGGCCAATGCGCGCAACCATACGTTCAACCAAAAGAAAATTATAAAAACCGCCTACCGCCCGTTCGACTTCCGCTATCTGTATAATCATCCTGCCTATGGCGATTTTCTTCGCCCAGAGCTGCAGTCCGTCTGGGGCTCCACCAACATATGCCTTTACGCTCTACCAACCGGCACCCGCGCAGGTCCTGCGGTCTGGTGCCATGGCACGCTCCCTGACCGCCACGCCTTCAGGGGCAGCTACGGCGGTTACGCCTTCCCCTTGCGCGACAATCGACCGGGCTATGGCCCCTTCAACATCGACCCAGCGCTGCTCGGCGGCCTCGCCATGGCCTATGGAACCGCAGTCAACGCGCAGGAGGCATTCGACGCCATCCTCGCCCTGCTCTCCGCGACAAGCTACACCCTTCGCTTCGCGCAAGACCTTGAAGACACCTTCCCCCACATCCCCTTCCCCGCCGATTACGAACTCTTCGCGAAGGCCGCCGCCATCGGCCGCGAAATCCGGGCCGTCGAGACCTTCGCGCGTCCGCCCGGCGCCGCATGGCTCACCACGGCCATCGCAAGGGTCGAGACGGCGCCGCAGGGGCCGCTCCATGTAGGCGGGCGGGTCAATGACGAAATCTTCCTCTGTCAGGACGGCTCCGGGCGGGTCTCAGGCGTCAGCGAGGCCATCTGGTCCTTTTCAGTTAGCAACTACAGGGTCTTACCCCGCTGGCTCGAAGCCCGCAAAGGGCTCACGCCCGACCATGCCTTCGTGACTGAGTTGCGCGATCTTGTGGGCAGGATTGGCGAGCTGATTGATCTTTTCGACCGCGCCGACCATGTTCTGTCTCAAGCGCTGACGGCGACCCTCGGACGCGATGCGCTGGGTCTGTCTCCTTTGGAAACTGCGACCGAGCATGAACCAGCACACGCCTGATCTCTTTGGCTTCGAGCCAGCCCAGCCCGACCTCTTCGCCAGCGAGGCCCCGCGCGGGCAGGATTGCGCCAGCGCAGATCCTGAGGTTGTGCGCGCCCGGCTGCTCGCCATGTTGTCGCAGGCCCGGGCTGCGGAAGGGGCGCCTCCTTGGAATGAGCGCACCACCCGCCTCTACAAGATCATCTTCCCCCAGATGACCAATTGGCTCCCCACGGACGAGGCCGCGCAATTGCGGCTGGAGTTCGCCGAGGAAATGTCCCGCCTGAAAGCCGCCTGATCTCCCCTTGCCAAGCCCCGCCCCAGCCGCCAAAAGAAGGGCGACAGGGAGATTGAGCGATGACTGAGGAAGCCATTGGCGGGCGTGTTTTCTTTTCCAATGTGCGGCGCAGCCTTGAGGAAGAGGATGAAATCCGCCTTGTGAGCGTGGGC
>CANBVC010000276.1 GCA_947372795.1 Beijerinckiaceae bacterium | reverse complement strand
GTTGCCAGGCGCCTCCGAGCCCCGCCTAGAGGTGCTACCCCCTAGGGCTTTGATTTCGGTACTGGCACAGCATTACGCTGCGACGGCCACCGGAGCATAGTTGTCATTGGCAACTACAAGTTTGACCCGATAACGGTGGTATCATGCCGAGCAAAAGCGCACCCTTTACACCCCCCGTCGAACCTATTTCGCCCCCCCGGAGCCCGCCTTGACGGGCTTGGGTGGAGGCGCCGGGTACCGCCCCCGGGTCCGAAAGGCTTATTCCGATAGCTGTTTATCGCCATAGTCTCCTTGCGGAGACATTGTGAATATAGGCGGCAATGCGCGGCTTTGAAAGTGGCGCGACGGCCACGCCACCCCCGATTTTTGATGAAAGGGCGGTTTTTAGTGGGAAACCGCCCCCTCAGCCCTAGAGATGGGCGATCTTCGGCATGACCTCGGTCGTGAAGAGCTGCATGGAGCGCAGGGCGTCGTCGAACGGAAGGTTGCCGAAGTTCAGATAGGTGAGGAGGTAATTGGTCCCAAGCTCCGCCGCCTGCTCGGTCAGCTTCGCCACGACCGTTTCGGGCGAGCCCGCGATCGCCATGCCGTTGATCTCGCAGGATTCGAAATCCACCCCGCGATGCACATTGAGCCGGGCGGTGAATTCGGACGAACCGTTGAGGTTTCGGATGTAGTTGAGGCTCCCCAGATGGTGTTCGAAGGCGGGCTTCATGATGCGGCGGGCTTCCGCATCGGTGTCCGCCACCACGATATGACGCAGCTGGCCGATGGCCGCGCCGCCCTTGAACTCGCCCTTGGGCTGAGCGGCGCCGCCGCGTTTCTCAAGCGCCGTGCGATAGGCGGCGATATTCACCTTGGCCTGGGCCGTGCCGCCATTGGCGGTGAAATGCATGCCCTGTTCGCCCGCCCATGTGGCGCCGATCTCGTTGGACGAGCCGTACCAGAAGGCCGGATAGGGCCGCTGCAGCGGACGCATGGCCATGGGCACATCGGTATATTTGTAATAGGGGCCGTCGTGGGTCAGCTTCTCGCTGGTGAGGCCCTTCACGAGGCACTCAAAGGCGTCAAAGAAGATGTTGCGGGAATCCGCATGATCGACCTTGTGATAGTTCAGCTCGAAGGGTGAGACGCCGCGGCCGACGCCCACTTCCATACGCCCGCGCGAGAGGTGATCGAGCATGGCGATTTCTTCGATCAAGCGAAGCGGGGAATAGAGCGGCAGCAGATAGCACAAAGGTCCAAGACGCAGATGCTTGGTCAGGCGCGCCACGGCGCCGAGATAGACGCCGGGCACCGGAACCATGTTCAGCGGCGTGCAGTGATGTTCGGCGACATGGAGGCAATAAAATCCTGCCTCGTCGGCCAATTGAGCAAAGCGCAGCCGCTCATCAAAAATGGTGGCGAGCGAACGGTCGCCTGTTTGCTCGACGTGATCGAAAAGTCCGACTTTCATGTTTTTCCTCGGTGGATTTGCATTACGTATTCGTTCAAGCGATGGGCGGCATATCGTCGCCGATGGTGACGCGCTTCATCAGGCGCCGCTCGGTCTCTGAGAAATCCGTGCGTGCATGCATCGTGGCCCGATTGTCCCAGACGATGATGTCTCCGACTTTCCAGGTATGGGCGTAGACGAAGCGCGGGTCTTCCGCATGGTCGCAAAGCTCATCGATCAGCTTGCGGCTCTCTGCGGGCTCAACGCCTTGGATATGGTCGGTCATCAGGCGGCAGACATAGAGCGACTTTTCCCCCGTCTGGGGAATTGTGCGTACGACAGGGTGAACGCATTGCGGCCCCGCGCCTTCGCGTTTGTCGGGAGCTGTCGCGCCATAGGTGAAGGTGTTGAGCGCGGTCTTGCCGTCGATCTTGCGCTTGGTCTCTTCAGGAAGGGTCTTGTAGGCCAGCACCATATTGGAAAAGAGCGTGTCGCCGCCCTCCTTCGGAATCTCGATCGCCATGAGGGCGGCCGCGCGGCAGGGCTTTGGTTGATGGATACGGTCGAAATGGAAGGACATTTCGCCATCAGGCAGTTGCCCCAGAGGCTTGCCGTCCTCGCGGATGTTGGAGATCACCATGATGTCGTCACGCCCCGAAAGCGGCGAAATCACGCGCGACTTTTCGATATCGCCGAAACATGTGCCAAATTCGACGAGCTCGGCGTCGGTGAGGTGCTGGTCATGCAGCACGAGAATGTGATGCCTGAGGAAAGCGTCGAAGATGGCCTTCGAATCGTCAGGCGTGATGTTGCGCGCGTCGAGACCGATGATCTCGGCGCCAAGCGGCGCATCAAGCGGCTTAACGGTGATGGCCATGTCTGCTCCCCTTCCTTGCGACCGCTTGTGACGCGGCGCCCGACGCCAATGTAAGGGATGAGATGGCTTTGCGCCAATAGGGCATGCCTTTGTTTCCCGTCCATGCGTCTTGCCTTCTCGGGCGATCCCCGCAAAATGGCGGAAATCATCGGGAGGATGTCATGAAGGGTTACTCTGGCCTGCGACATTTGGCTGCGGGCGCGCTGGCGATGGCGCTCACATGCGGGTCTGCATTGGCGCAGGATGCGGTCGCTTCCTTCTATCGCGGGCGCACGGTCACCCTCATCATCGGGTCGTCTCCGGGCGGGGGCTATGACCTTTATGGCCGTCTCGTCGCGCGCTTTCTTGGTCGCCATATTCCCGGCAATCCCTCGCTCGTCGTGCAGAACATGCCGGGCGCGGGGTCGAATGTGGCGGCGGCCTATATTTACAATGTCGCGCCCAAGGACGGCAGCGTCATCGGCGCGATCTTCATGGGCGCGGTGGTCGATCCGCTTTTCGGCGAGGCCAAGCGCAGCACCCACGACACGGCGAAATTCAACTACATCGGCAACGCCAATAGCGACGCCTATGTCTGCCTCGTACGCTCCGACGCAGGCGTGAACTCGCTCGCAGACGTCTTCGAAAAGGAGATCGTCATGGGCGCGAGCGCTGAAGGCGCCTCCACGCGCGACTTTCCCTCCCTGCTGAAGAATCTTCTGGGGGTGAAGTTCAAGATCGTCGCGGGCTATCCCGGCACGCGCGAGATCAATCTGGCGATGGAGAAGGGCGAGGTGCAGGGCGGCTGCGGCCAGACATGGTCGAGCGTCGCGGCCACCTATCCCGCATGGTTTCGCGACAAACTGGTGAAGCCGCTCGTGCAGGAATCGAACGTCGGCTATCCCGAGCTCGACCGCATGGGCGTCGCCCTGTCGCGCGAATTCGCCAAAACGCCCGAGCAGAAGCAGATCCTCGAACTCGTCTATAGCCAGACGACTTTCGGGCGCCCCTATGTCGTCGCCCCCGGCGTGCCGCAGGAGCGCGTCGAGGCGCTGCGCAAGGCTTTCATGGCGGCGATGACAGATCCTGAACTCGTAGCTGAGGCCAAGCGCATCAATCTCGATATTGGGCCAATTCCGGGCGATGAGTTGCAGGCGCTGATCGCCAAGCTCTACGCCACGCCGCAAGACGTCGTGGATAAGGCGAAGGCGGCGCTGGTCTATAAGCCCTGAGCCGCCTCGCTGGGATCACTCGCTGCCGAGCAGCTTCTTGGCGAGGGCGATCGCGCTTGGCTGCGTCGCCACGATCTGCTTGGCGATCTTGTCAAGATTTTCACCACCATTCGGCTCGATCGGGATCTGAACCTTTTCAGCTTCCGCGAGGAATTCCGGATCCTTCATCGTAGCGTCAAAGGCTGCGCGCAAGGCGTCCACCCGCTCCTGCGGCACGCCCGGCGGCAGGAAGACCGAGCGGGCGAATTCGGATGAGCCGCAGATCATCAAAAGCGCCGCCTTCTGCTCCTCGGTGCGCGCGAGTTCGAGTAGGGTCGGAACCTCAGGCAGCAGCGGGTCGCGGGTCAGGCCATCGAC
>CANBVC010000275.1 GCA_947372795.1 Beijerinckiaceae bacterium | reverse complement strand
TAGGTCAGTCGCTCCATTGCGTCCTCGCCCAGCGACTCAATGGCGCGGCGGCTTTCGTGGCTCGACATGAGGCCCTTGGAACCCACGGCGGCGCGCAGGCCGTCGGCCTGTTTCTCCCAGAAATTCAGAGCATGATCGGCGGCGTCGATGGGGCCTTCAGGCAGGCCGCCAATGTCTTGTGGGCTGCGCATAAGCTTTCTCCCTTTTCACGCCCATTGTGGCAGGGCCGGACGTGGGCGCAAGCCCCAAGCGCGACCCCTGTGGGTGGCGCACGCGATGTTGCTGCGCCCCCTCCCCAAAAGCTCTGCGAATTGTATAGTGGCAGCCTGAATTGGATCAACAAGGGGAGGCTTGAATGACTTACCGGAACATCATCTGCGACGTTGTACCGTTCACCGGCCATAATGGCGAAACCGGCGAGGCCTATTATGCGCGCCCAGCAGGCCCCGGACCCTTCCCCAGCGTCGTGTTGATTCATCACGTCCCCGGCTGGAACGAGTTCTGCATTGAGGCCGCGCGCAAGCTCGCCCATCACGGCTTCGCCACCATCTGTAACAATCTCTATTTCCGCATGGGCGACGGCGATCCCGACGATATCGGCGCTCGCGCCCGCGCTGATGGCGGCGTTTCTGACGAGCAGATGTTGGGCGATGTGTCGGGCGCGATGGCATTCCTGCGCGCGCAGAGCAATTCCAACGGCAAGGTGGGCGTCATCGGTTTCTGCTCTGGCGGTCGCCAGACCTATCTCTCCGCCTGCCGCCTTCCCAATGTGGATGCGGCGGTGGATTGTTGGGGCGGCCGCGTGATGGCTGATCCTGCCGCGCTCAACGCCAAGCAGCCGGTTGCGCCTATCGACTATTCGAAGGATCTGAACTGCCCGCTGCTTGGTCTCTTCGGCAATGAAGACAAAGAGCCCTCGCCCGAGCAGGTCAACAAGACCGAGGCCATCCTGAAGGATCTCGGCAAGAACTATGAATTCCATCGTTATGATGGCGCAGGCCACGCCTTCTTCGACTGGAGCCGCCCGAGCTATCGCCCCGAACAGGCGGTGGACGGCTGGAAGAAGGTGATCGACTTCTTCAACAAGAACCTCGCCTGAGGCCAGCCATGTGCTCCTACATCACAGAAAAGGCGCCGATCTTCGGTAGCGCCAAGGGCCGCAACGGCTGGATGCGCGTGGACACGGCGGTGGTCTATTACGACCACCCCGTGCATGTGCCCCTCGACCATGCGCTCAACATCGACTTTGTGGACTCGCGCTCGAAAGAGCGCGTGGCCGTCGAGCTTTCGGCTGCTTCCGCCCGCGAACTCGTGCGCCGCATTCAGGCGGCGCTCGACAGTGGTGATGCGATCCATTTAGGCTCGGGTGAAGAAGACCCGCTGCATCTTGCGAGGGCCATGTGAGCATTAGAATGTATGATCTTGCTGGAGCGGACCCTGCGGTCCGTTTCAGCCCCTATTGCTGGCGCATTCGCATGGCGCTGGCGCACAAGGGCCTTACTGTGGAGACGATCCCGTGGCGCTTCTCCGACAAGAGCGCCATCGCGGTGTCGGGACAGGGGGCCGTGCCCGTCATTCGTGACGGAGAGACGGTGGTGCATGATTCCTGGGCCATCGCCGAGTATCTCGACGACCGCTATGTGGATCGCCCCGCACTGATGGATGGCGCGCAGGGGAAGGCGCTCGCCAATTTCGCGCGGCATTTCTCGCAGACGGTCTTCGCGCCGATCGCCTTCAAGGCGGTGATGCTCGATATTTACAACGCCATCGACGCTGGTGACCGTGACTATTTTCGCCAGAGCCGCGAGGCGCGCGTGGGCAAAACGCTCGAAGCTTTCGCCATCGGCGAAGACGAGGCGCGCGCGCTGCTGAAGCCTGCGCTGGCGCCGCTCCGTGCGCTCTTGCAGGAGCAAGCTTTCGTCAATGGCGATGCGCCCGCTTTTGCGGATTACTGCCTCTTTGGCGGCTTCATGTGGGTGCGCGGCGTGTCGCGTAAGCAGCTCCTCGCCGAGGACGACCCGGTATACGCATGGCGCGAGCGCATGCTCGACCTGTTTGAAGGGCTCGCGCGAAAGGCGCCTGCTGTGGGCGCCTGAGTCGAGCCAACTAAGAATTTAGACGGGATAACCCGCGCTAGTATCCAAGGGAGAGAAAGTGACCGCCACGAATGAGGTTCAGACCGCACCGATCATCGAGGTGCGCAATGCGGCCAAACGTTTCGCCGTGAATGGCCAATCGCTGACGGTGTTCGACGGCGTTTCCTGCGCTATTCCGCAGGGCGCCTTCCTATCCATCGTTGGTCCCTCGGGTTGTGGCAAATCAACCTTGCTCAAGCTGATCTCTGGCCTTGAGCCGCCCAGCGGCGGCGAGATCCTGTTCAACGGGGCGAAGGTCACCGGCCCGGCGGACGGCATGATCTATGTCTTCCAGCAATATACGAAGTCGATCTTCCCCTGGCGCACGGTGATTGAGAATATCGAGTTCGGCCTCAACAGCCACAAGAAGAACCTGTCGCGTTCTGAGCGCGAGGATCTGTGCCGTCAATATGTGAAGCTGGTCGGCCTTGAGGGCTATGAGAACTATTTTCCCTATCAGCTATCCGGCGGGATGCAGCAGCGCGTCGTCATCGCCCGCGCCTTGATTTGCGAGCCGTCTGTGTTGCTCATGGACGAGCCCTTCAGCGCTGTCGACGCATTGACCCGCGCCATCCTTCAGGAGCTGATCCTGAATATATGGCGCACCATTCCGGTCACCATTCTCTTCGTGACGCATGATGTGGAGGAGGCGGTGTTTCTGTCGAGCCGCATCATCTCGCTCACCAAGTCGCCGGCTAAAATTCACGAGGATGTGGACATTGAGCTGCCCTATCCGCGCGACCAGATCACGACGCGGGCCGAACCGAAATTCCACGGGCTGCGCCAGCGACTGTTCGCCAGCATCTTTCTCCAGGAAAAAGGCGTGGCTCCATGAAAAAGCGCTGGCCTGGGTTTCTTCTGATTATCGTTTTGTTGCTGCTGTGGGAATTCGCCTCAGCCAACAAGATGATCGATCCCATCACATTTCCCCGCGTGAGCGTGATCTTCGCCTCATGGACGAAGGCGGTGATGGGTTCGGGTGACTTGACGCGCCAGCTCATGCCGAGCATGGGGCGTATCTTGACGGGCTTTGGCCTTGCGGCGCTCATCGCCGTGCCGCTTGGTCTGCTCATGGGCACGATCCCCATGGTCTATCGCCTGCTCGAGCCGATCACCGAATTCATCCGCCCGATCCCAAGCTCCGCCTATATTCCGGTGGCGATTCTGTTCCTTGGCATTGGCAATGAGATGAAGGTCTTCGTGATCTTCCTCGCCTGCATGTTCCCGATCCTGCTCAATACCTATGGGGGCGTGCGCGCGGTTGATCCGGTCCTGATCGACACGGGGCGCACCTTCGGCCTCTCGCGTTTGAAAGCCCTTTGGCAAATCATTCTGCCTGCGGCCTTGCCCAATATTCTTACGGGCATGCGCATTAGCCTGGGCATCGCGCTGATCGTGGCGGTGGTGGCCGAGATGATCACGGGCAATAGCGGCATCGGCTATTTCATTCTCGACATGCAGCGCGTCTTCCGCGTGCCGGAAATGTTCGCAGGCATCTTCACGCTGGGTCTACTCGGCTTTCTCATCAACTTCATCTTTCTGCGGATCGAAGCCTATTTCCTGCGGTGGAGGGGCACCAGTGTCGAAACCTGATGATAAAGGCGCCGTTTGCGTGACAGGCGCTGCAGGGGGCATCGGTTTTGCGCTGGTGCGCCGTCTGCTTGAGGAAGGCTATGGCGTCAGCGCATGGGACAGGGCGCCGGGACCGCTTGCGGATATGCCGCATGAGCGCTTGAGTTTTGAAGCCCTTGATGTGCGCGATGGAGCCGCGAT
>CANBVC010000274.1 GCA_947372795.1 Beijerinckiaceae bacterium | reverse complement strand
CCCGGAGCACACTGTCGATGCGCATTCTCATCACCAATGACGATGGCGTTCACGCCCATGGCATCAAGGTGCTGGAAGAGATCGCGCGGCAAATCTCCGACGATGTCACAGTCGTGGCGCCGGAGATGGACCAGTCGGGCGTGGCCCATTCGCTCTCCCTCAACGATCCCCTGCGCCTGCGCGAAATCTCGCCGCGCCATTTCGCGGTGAAAGGCACGCCGACCGACTGCGTCATCATGGGCGTTCATCGCATCATGGCCGATCGCAAGCCTGATCTGGTGCTTTCGGGCGTCAATGTCGGGCACAATATGGCCGAGGACGTCATCTACTCCGGCACGGTTGCGGGCGCCATGGAGGGGACCATTTTGGGCATTACCTCCATCGCTCTCTCGCAAGGCTATGCGCCCGGCGGCAAGAACACCATCGACTGGAGCGCGGCGCTGACCCACGGACCCAAGGTCATCCGCGACATTCTGGCGATCGGGGCGCCGCGCGATGTCCTCGTGAACGTCAATTTTCCCGCCTGCCCGGCGAGCGAGGTCGCGGGCGTTAGCGTCACCGTCCAGGGACGCCGCGACGCCAATCTCGCGGGGCTTGAGGAGCGTTTCGACGGACGCGGCAATCCCTACTACTGGATTCGCTACGCTCGGACGAAATCGACGCCGCCCCATGGCACCGACCTTGAAGCCATAGCCAACGGTCGAATCTCCATCACGCCGCTACGTATCGACCTGACGGATGAGCCCACCCTCACCCGCTTCGCGCTGGCGCTAAGCTAAACGGGAAAGGGAGAGCCATGAGGCAGATGGATCTTCCGCTCCCCATCCCGGGAGAAGCCGAAGCCAAGGCCGCCCAGGCCCTCATGGCTTTCCTGCTGCGGCTACGGGCGCGCGGCATTTCTGATGTCTCCGTCTTGCGCGCGCTCGAAACGACGCCGCGCGAACTCTTCGTACCCCACCGCTACCGCGATCTTGCCCTGCGCGACATGGCCCTGCCCATACCCTGCGGCCAGACCATGCCGGAGGCCTGGCTGGTGGCGCGGATGATGGAGGCGCTGGATCTGAAGCCCAACCATCGCCTGCTCGAAATCGGCGCTGGATCGGGCTATGCGACCGCCGTGGCGGCGCGGTTGGCGGGAGAGGTGGTTTCCTGCGAAATCTTCGAGCCTCTGGCGATGGAATGCGCGGAGCGGCTGGCCCGGCTTGGCCTCGCCAATGTGAAGATCCTGCAAGGGGATGCTTTCCGCCTCCTGCCGAATCTCGGCCTCTTCGACCGGGTGCTGGTCCATGGGACGCTAGAGGGGTCGCCCCCTGCCCTGATGGAATGTCTGGCGCAAAATGGAGTCATCGTTCTGGCTCGCAAGGGCGAGCGGCAGGCAGCCATGCTCAAGCGCATCGCGCACCAACCCTCGGGCGATTTCACCGAAACCGCAATCTGCCCATGCCGATTTGGCGCCCTGATCGGGCAAGAGGCGTGAGCAAGCTTGATTTTTCAATGCGATTTCACCGCTTTCGGTAAAAAATCCGTTCAGCATAAACCATGCCTTAACCACCATCGCGCTTAATGAGCCTGTCATTAATTCGCTCGTGGGTTGCGTTATGCGTCACAGCTTCAGTCAGACTTACTCCTCCATGGTGATCCGCCTCGCTGTCGCGAGCGCTACGACCGTCATGCTTGCGGGATGCTCAGGCGACGTCACGCGTTTCGCCTCGAACCCCTTCTCGATGGATCCGGCGCCGACGGCGACGATTCCGCAATCCGGCTCCATGCAGCAGTCCGGATTCGAGCCGGCATCGGTGGGATCGGTCTCGTCGCAGCCTCTCGCACCCGTGAACTCCGCGCCACTGGCTCCTCCCTCCGGCAACTATGGGAACGCGCGCGCGCTGCCGCCCGCCCCGGCCCTCGCCCAACCGGCTCAGTCCCATCCCGCCCCCGTGGCCGCGACCCCCAAGGTCATTCCGGCCCCGGCTCAGGCTCAGGCGCAGATCCGGGTTCAGACCCCTGCGCAGGCGCCCGCCAAGGCCAATGAGAAGATCACCTTCTTGCAGGGCGCGCAGCCCGCTGGCGCAGCCCCCGCAAAGCCTGTCGAGGCTCCGAAGGCGGCCGCCAAACTTGCTGACAAGCCCGCGGATAAGCTCGCCGCCAAGCCCGCTGAAGCCCCTGTGAAGCAGGCCGCCGAAGTGCCCGCCGAGAAGCCCAAGCAGCTCGCCAAGCTTGAGACAGGCCCGCAGCCCGCTCAGCCCGCCGTTCCGGCAGCGGCTCCTCAAGCTGCAGCTCCCCAGGCTACCGCCGCACCCGAGAGCGACAAGCCTGAATTCCGCTGGCCTGCGCGTGGTCGCATCATTCAGGGCTTCAAGGCTGGCGCCAACGAGGGCATCAACATCGCCGTGCCCGAAGGCACCGCCGTCAAAGCGGCTGAGGCTGGCGTCGTCGCCTATGCGGGCAACGAGTTGAAGGGCTATGGGAATCTGGTGCTCATTCGCCATCCCAACGGCTTCGTCTCCGCCTATGCCAACAATGGCGAAATCAGCGTGAAGCGTGGCGAGACCGTCAAGCGCGGTCAAGCCATCGCCAAATCCGGCCAGAGCGGCAACGTCTCCTCGCCCCAGCTGCATTTCGAACTGCGCAAGGGCTCGACGCCGGTTGATCCCACCGACTTCCTCGCGGGTCTCTAAGGCGCGCGCAAGAAAGCCGCCTCCGGCTTCCGCGAGACACGGGCCAGAGGCGAAAGAGGCGGCAGGTTCCCCAGGGACCTGCCGCCTTTCTCATTTCAGCCCCAGCTTTTCGCTGAGAGATCGAGCCCCGTGTGGAACATGCGGGTTCCCTTTTCGGCCTCGCTCAATTTGTCGCCGTCGCCAGACGCCAGACGCGGATGCGCGACCCTGTAGCGGGGCGGATAGGGCAGCGGTTGCTGAAAATGGGTCGCCGCCGTCCAGGCCCAGTGCGGGTTGGACATGAACTTGCGCCCGAGCGCGATCATATCCGCCTTGCCCGCCTGCAACACATCCTCCGCCTGCTGCGGCTCCCAGATCTGCCCCACCGCCATGGTGGCGATTCCTCCCTCGCGCCGCACGGCGTCCGAAAACGGCGTCTGATAGCCGGGCCCAGGCGTGATCTTCTGTTCGAGCGTCACGCCGCCGCTGGAGCAACAAATATAATCGCAACCCCGCGCCTTGAGCTCGCGCGCCAGTACGCAAGAATCCTCCAGCGTCCAGCCGCCCTCCACCCAATCGACCGCCGAAATGCGCACGCCGATGGGGCGCTCATCGGGAAACGCTGCGCGGCATTGCTCGAAGATTTCGAGCCCGAAGCGCATGCGGTTTTCAATGCAGCCGCCATAGCGATCCTCGCGCTTGTTGATGAGCGGCGAGAGGAAGGAATTGATCAGATAGCCATGAGCGAAATGCAGCTCGATGAGATCGACGCCAATGGCCGCCGCACGCCGCACCGCCTGCACGAAATCGCGCTGCGCCTGCGCAATATCATCCAGCGTCATCACCTGCGGATGGGGATGCGATTTGTCTTCATAGTAGGATGGGCTGAGAGGTATCCAGCCGCCCTCCTCCGGCGGTATGGGCTTGCGCGCGAGGAAGGACGCGGGCGTTGAAGACTTGCGCCCGGCATGGGCGAGCTGCACGCCGAATTTTGAGCGTCCATATTCCTTGCAAAAGCGCACGACGCGCTCCAGCGCCGCCTGATTTTCGTCGCTATAGAGGCCAAGGCAATGGGGCGAGATCCGCCCACGCGGCTCCACCCCCGTCGCCTCGGTGATGATGAGCCCAACATTGGCGCAGGCGAATTGCCCCAGATGCATCAGATGCCAATCCGAAGCGTTCCCATCCGTCGCTGCATATTGGCACATGGGCGAAAGCACGATGCGATTTTCGAGCGTCAGCCCGCGCATTTCAAA
>CANBVC010000273.1 GCA_947372795.1 Beijerinckiaceae bacterium | reverse complement strand
TTCTTCGGCGACCACAAGAACTCGATCGACGTCGTTCGCGTGGGCCTGAACTATCGCTTCGTCAGCGCCCCCCCTGCGGCGGTTCTCGCCCGCTATTGAGAAGCAACGATCCCTTCGCCGCCGGGGAAATCTTCCCGGCGGCTTTCCATTACGCCATGCGACCAAGAGCCACGGGCTTGTGACATGGCCCCAGAAGCCCCGCTCATTTTGAATCACAAGACTTTTGTAGTATTCGCTCCCCTTGAGAAATCAGTGACGGGGATGGAATTTTGAACCAGCGCAGCCATGTCATCATCGTCGGCGGAGGCCCTGTGGGCGTTGGACTGGCGATCGACCTTGCCCAAAGAGGCGTCAGCAGCATCCTCATCGAACGTCGCCCGGGCATGCACAATATTCCTCGCGGCCAGAATCTGACCCAGCGAACCCTCGAGCATTTTCACTTCTGGGGCTGCGTAGATGAGGTGCGCGCCACCCGCCTTATGCCTACCACCGTCAATTCGAATGGCGTCATCGCCTTCGGCTCGCTGAGCAGCGAACACTGGTTCCAAACCAAGGGCCGCGAGATCGTCGGGGATTATTATTTCCAGAAAAACGACCGCATGCCGCAATACTGCTTCGAGACGGTGTTGCGCGAGCGCATGAGCCAGTTGCCGCTGGCGCAGGCGCGCTTCGGCTGGATCGCCCGCTCCGTCGAGCAGGATGAGCATGGCGTTCGCGTGACCGTGCAGAACGAGGCCGGCGACGGCGCCATCGAGATGCTGGAAGCCGACTACATCGTGGGCTGCGACGGCGGCCATTCGCTGGTGCGCGAGGCTTCGGGCATCAAACGCGATGGAACCGATTTCGATCAGGTCATGATGCTGTCGGTGTTCCGCTCGCCCGAACTCGAAAAGATCCTCGAGCGGTTCCCTGTCTGCTCGACCTATCGCGCGGTCGATCCCGCGCTCAACGGCTATTGGCAATTCTTCGGCCGCATCGACACGGACTCCCGCTTCTTCTTTCACGCGCCCGTGCCGGCCGACACGACCCGCGACAATTTCGATTTCGCGGGGCTTTTGCACAAGATCGTGGGACAGACGTTCGCCTGCGACTTCTCCTATGTCGGCTTCTGGGATTTGAAAATCGCGGTGGCCGAGGAATATCGCAAGAACCGCATCTTCATCGCCGGCGACGCCGCCCATTCCCATCCGCCCTATGGGGGCTTTGGGGTGAACAACGGGCTTGAGGACGCAGCCAATCTCGCGTGGAAGCTGGCTGCACGCATCCATGGCTGGGCCGATGACGCCTTGCTGGAAAGCTATGATCTGGAGCGCAGGCCGGTGTTCAAGGACGTTGGCGAAAATCTCATCGCCTCGCGTATCAAATGGGAAGGCGAGCTCAGCAATCGCCATGATCCCGTCGAGAATCCGGAAGGCTTCGCAGCCGCCTGGGACGAATTCGTCGCCGGCACCGGCGCCTTCGTCTCCAACTTCGAGCCAAATTACGAAGGCTCGCCCATCGTCTTCGGTCCGCCCGGCGGGGTCTGCAAGGCGCGAGGCGAATATATGTTCAAGGCGCGAGCGGGCCATCATCTGGCGCCACGCAATCTGACGGATGGCCGCAATGTCTTCGAGGAACTGGGCAAGGGCTTCGTGCTTTTCGCGTTCGACGCCCCGGCCGAGGCGGTCGCCGCCTTCGAAGCCGCCGCGAACGAATTGAAGATCCCGTTCAAGATCGTCGCGGACACCTTGGAGCACGGCCGCGAGGATTTCGAGGCCCGGCTAATCCTCATCCGCCCCGACCAATATGTCGCCTGGACCAGCGATGGCGCAGTGTCGGACGCCGCCGCGATCCTGCGCAAGGCGGCGGGGCGCAACTGAAACGAAGGGCTTGAGGGGCGCTGATAACGGCGCCCGCTCTCCCCCTTTTCGGGGGCCGACAAATTATTTCGTAACCACACTTCAATTTTCGCAGCGCGGCGCCGTTTCTTAGGAAAGAAGGTTAATTGGAGGGCGGTCAGATGCTCGACATCAGCTCCAGTCTCACAGCACGTCATTTCGCAAGCCGCGCCTATCGCATCCAGCCCGCAGCCTCTTCGGCCAGAAGCGCAGTGCGGTCGAGCGAAAGTGTTTTCCTGTCGGCCGCAGGCCGGCGTCTCAGCAATGAGCTTCAGGCCATCGACGCCGACGAGGAGCGAGACCCGCGCTCGCGTCAGGAAGCGCTCGAGAGATTGCGCCGACTGGCGGCCAGCCTGAATGGCGACAGTCAGGCCTGAAGTCGCTCTAAAATCCCCAGGAATCTGAAGTCTGCGAAGGCCTGCGACCGGCGCGACCTATCACCAGCGAAGCACGCGCCTTGCGACCAGGCTGCCAATTGCGCATACGCAGGCGATGCCGATCGAATACCAGAGGGCGACGAAAAACGGGGAATCATCGTCGCAATGCAATGCATAGGCGGTTGCGCCCAGAGCCCCGGAAAAAAGGCCCGCGATCGCTCCGGCCATACCAGGATTCGTGGTCGCGCCATAGCGCATCGTTCCCAGCGTTATGGCGAGCGGAGGAAGCGATAAGATCGGAATGTAGGAGAGGCACCAGAGCGCATTCGAGCCGATCATCCTCGGCAACCACTCGGATGCAGGCACCAGAATCAGCTCCGCAAGGCTAGCCTGGCACATCACCGCGAGGGGTATGGCGCCCAACCAGAAAGGAACGGAGCTCATCTCGGGCCGACTAACCTGACGAGCCATAGCCAAGGAGACGCCGGCCAGGCTCATGCCAAGCGCCAGCTTGGCCAGGAATCGCCAGGTCATGGCCACCTGCATGAGGTCGGGCCTCGGCTCCAGCGTCACCGCCATGAGAAGAACCGCCGCCATAAATCCAAGACCTACAGTGACCGACCAGCTGCGGCCAAGAAACGGAGGACGCCCGGAATCCAAGCTGAGAGCGTTGATGAGTTGACTTGTATTCATGACAGACTGTTCCTGTAGGCGCGCGTGAGGGAGGCGATGGCGCGATGCAGAGCGACGCGAACTGCGCCCTCCGTCATGGACAGGCGATTCGCCGTTTGCCGGATGCTGGCGTCTTCAATGGATACGGATTTGACGATGTCATATTGTCGAGTCGTAAGAGCGCTCATGTAGCGATCGAGTATGCTGGCGGCGCTCGGCTCAATTTCAGCTATCGGCGCAGGAAGATCATCGATCACATCTTCGATCGGGATTTCAATTCGCCGGCCGCGGCGCCTAAAAGTGTCGATCACCTTGTAGCGCACGATAGCCTGAACCCACGGGCCAAGAGGCTCGCTGGTCTGCCAAGTGTAACGCTTCGCATGGACCGCCAACATGACCTCCTGAAGAATGTCCTCGTGTTCGCTCAACTGAAGACCCGCACGCAAACATGCCGACCGAACCACGGGGCGGAGCGCCTGCGAAAACAAGTCGAGAAATTGCCGGTATGCCGCCTCATCGCCATTAAGAGCGGCGCGTAATAAATCCCCCAGCTGCTGCTCTCTGTGTCGCAAGGTGCTATCCGTTTCTTCGATCCGCCGATCGGATCTGTTACGTTCGGGACTAAAAATATCTTTGATGCATGGTTTTTCTGACTCGAAACATCGATAGCGTAACAAATATTAGCTTTCCTGCAAAGTCCCTCCTGAACAGGAGTGACAATCATGTCCACCGACCGATTCGGCGCCAATCTCGCGACCAAAGTCGAACGCGCGCGTGACCGATTCGAGAATGCGACTTATCGCATTCTCGCCCACCAGCAGGGAATTGATGTGTTGCTGGCGGAAGCCGTGGAGGCTGATCCGGCCTGCGCTGGGGTCTGGGCGCTGCGGGGCCTCTGCCAGACCTTGCTCGCGCGCGAAGCGCCCCTGCACAGCGCACGCATCTATTTATCCTCGGCTATTTCCGCGCTCGATCTCGCGCCCTCTTCCGA
>CANBVC010000272.1 GCA_947372795.1 Beijerinckiaceae bacterium | reverse complement strand
ACAGTCTCCTTCTCGCAGATGCCCGCGAGATGATTGATGAGCACTTCGGGTTCGATGCGGCGCAGATCGAAGCGCTGGCAGCGCGAGCGCACGGTGATCGGCACCTTTTCGATCTCGGTCGTGGCGAAAAGGAACTTCACATGTTCGGGCGGCTCCTCCAGCGTCTTCAACAGGGCGTTGAAGGCGTTCTTGGAGAGCATGTGCACTTCGTCGATGATATAGACCTTGGTGCGCGCCATCACCGGACGGAAGCGCGCATTCTCGATGATCTCGCGCACATCGTCGACGCCAGTGTGGGAGGCGGCGTCCATTTCGATCACATCGATATGCCGGCTTTCGATGATCGCCTGACAATGGGCGCCAAGCTCGGGCATATCGATCGTGGGCCGAGTGACGGCTGGGTGGCCGTCGTGGGCTGGGCGTTCATAATTGAATGCGCGCGCCAGAATACGGGCGGTCGTGGTCTTGCCCACTCCGCGCACGCCGGTCAGCAGATAGGCCTGATGGATACGGTTCAGATCGAAGGCGTTCGACAGGGTCCTGACCATGGCCTCCTGGCCGATCAGATCCTCGAAGCTTGAGGGGCGATATTTGCGCGCCAGCACCCGGTAGGCGGCAGGCGGCTGGGCGCTCGCAGGGGACGGGATTGGCGTAGGTGGAGTCATGCCGAGGTCGAGGCCCAGCGAGGGCTCTTCAACCCCACCAGCGGCGGCGTCGTCTTGTCGCTCAATGGTCATGGGGCCGTTCCAGCGCCGGCCCCGAGGGGCGCGGCGTAAAAGGTGGGAGGCTGGACAGAGACCCGCCCGGTCTCGTTAGGGCTGCTTCCTTCCGGACCTGACCCGGTTGGCGAGTGGTGCGTCCACCGCCAACCTCCCGGACCCTATTTGGACCAGACAGGCGCATTTCGCAAGCGCGCGGGGGCGCTTTTGTCATGCCTTGTAGAAATCCCGATACCAGTCGACGAAGCGTCCGATCCCCTCTTCCAGCGGCGTTGAGGGGCGAAAGCCCACCGCCTGCTCCAGCGCCTCGATATCTGCGAAGGTCGAGGGCACGTCGCCGGGCTGCATGGGCAGCAGGTTCTTTTTCGCCTCCCGGCCCAGCGCCCGCTCCAGCATGGCGATCATGTCGAGCAGCGCCACCGGTTCATTATTGCCGATATTGTAGACCCGCCACGGCGCGGCGCTTGAGCCGGGATTAGGGGCCTCTCCGCTCCAGGCCGGATCAGGCGTCGCGGGCAGGGCAAGCGTGCGCGCCACGCCCTCGACGATGTCGTCTATATAAGTGAAGTCCCGCTTCATCTGGCCGTTGTTGTAGACGTCGATGGGCTCGCCCGCCAAAATCGCGCGGGTGAACAGAAACAGCGCCATATCGGGCCGGCCCCAGGGGCCGTAGACCGTGAAGAACCGCAGGCCCGTGGTCGGCAAGCGGTGCAGGTGGCTGTAGGAATGGGCGATCAGTTCGTTGCACTTTTTGGTCGCCGCATAGAGCGACAGCGGATGGTCGACAGAATCGCTCACCGAATAGGGCTGGCGCGTGTTCGCTCCATAGACGGAGCTGGACGACGCATAGACGAGATGCCGCACCTCGAAGGCCCTGCTCATCTCGATAATGTTGAAAAACCCAACGAGATTGGCGCTCACATAATCCTGCGGCGCCTTGAGCGAATGGCGCACCCCCGCCTGTGCGGCGAGGTTGGCCACAAAGCCCGGGCGGCGGCGATCGAACAGATGGCGCACAGCTTCGCCATCGGCCAGATCGCCCTTGGTGAAGTCGAAGCCGGGAAACTGCCGCAGTTGCGCGAGCCGCGCTTCCTTCAGATTGACGTCATAATAGGCGTTGAGATTGTCGAAACCGATGACTTCGCAGCCAGCTTCGAGAAGGCGACGCGCCAGATGGAAACCGATGAAGCCCGCCGCGCCGGTCACCAGTACAGGCGCTTGCCGCAAGGTCTTCATGGCCAGGCTCGTGTCATTGCGGGCGGTCATCGCGTCAGTTCCTGTTATCAGTCTGCCTGTAGGGGCAAACGCCGAGTGGATCAACACCGGGGCTTCATCACCCAGGGTTCACAAACGCTTGCCCATGATATGTAGTGCGCGCATGGACGAGGCCATTTCATGAGCGATGCTTTCAGCAACGAACTTTCCGCGCTTGTCGGCTTTTCCGGCAATCCCCTCGATCGCCTGTCCGAACTGCGTGACAATGAGACGGCGGTGGCTGAGCTCGCCTTGCGGGCGGACGCTCGCAGCCTTGTCTTCGTTTCAGACACCCCCGTGCTCAAGCAGGGAGCCGGCGGCTTCGAGCCTTTTTTCACCCTCGCGGAGGCCCAAGCTCTGGGCGAACGCCTTGAGCAAGTCCTGCTTGGCCGCACGGAGCATGGGGCGGTCTTCGCCACCGCGCTCAAGCCTGAAACGGCGCGGCGCTCGGATCCCAGCGGTCCGCTTGCGATTCCTGGCCGTGAAGATCTCGCGCTCGTCGATCTGCGCAGCCTTGCGGCGAAGGCCGCGCTTGAGCGTCCGGTGATCGCCATGATGGCGCAGGCCAAGAGCGTGCTCTTCTGGCATGACAGGCACCGCTTCTGCTCAAGATGCGGCGCGCCGAGCACGGTTTCCTCGGCAGGCTGGAAACGGGAATGCGCCGCTTGCGACACGCCGCATTTTCCCCGCACCGATCCGGTCGTCATCATGCTGGCGACGCGCGGCGACCGCTGCCTGCTTGGCCGTCAGGCCCGGTTCGCGCCCGGTATGTATTCTGCTCTGGCGGGGTTTCTGGAGCCGGGGGAGACCATCGAGGCGGCGGTGCGGCGCGAGGTGATGGAGGAGGCTGGCGTGCGCGTGGGCCGCGTGACCTATCTTGCGTCCCAGCCCTGGCCCTTCCCTGCGACCTTGATGATCGGCTGCCTGGCTGAAGCTCTGAACGATGAAATCACGGTCGATTATGCTGAGCTTGAGGATGCGCGCTGGTTCACCCGCGCCGAGGTTCAGGAAATGCTGGGCGGCGCCCACGAAAATGGGTTGGGCGCGCCCCAGCCGATCGCCATCGCGAGGTCGCTTATGCGAGCGTGGGCGTTCTAGTATCCAATAAGCTTTAATTTTTGAGGGATACAACTTTTCATAGAAGCGTTAGCTCTGCCGGTAGTAACAACTTTAGTTATCAAGTGATAAAGTTCGTTCGATATAAATATGAGTTGTATTAGAAATGTTATAAAATCGAAAATCACTAGTTGCCGTAGCTGGATGCTGGATGTTACTAGCAATAAATCACTACGCGGCCCCATAATCAATCAGCTCAGCGTGTCATCGCAACTTTGTCTGGAAAAAAGAAATGACGACTGATCCAGAGGGTCCGCAAGCGACCATCCGAACAGACGGACAGTCAGAGGCGCCTTCGCAACGTCAAAGGGCGAAAAGATTGCCTGCTGCGGAACGTAAGGCCGTTATCTTGCGTGAAGCTTCATTGTTTTTTGCGAGTGAGGGCTTTTCAGCCTCGACGCGCGATCTGGCGGATCGCTTGGGTGTGCGCCAAGCTTTACTGTACAAATACTTTCCGTCCAAGGAAGCTTTACTTGAGGCGATTTTTGAGGATGTGCTGGCGGTTCATTGGGTCATGGAATGGGCCAATGTATTCGCCAATCAGTCCCTGAGCATCGAGGAGAAGCTGAATAAATTCTACACAGAGCACCTTAGAAATGAGGATGGAATCGGCCTGCGTCTCTTTTTGCGCGCCGCTCTTGACGGCTGGCCCCTCTCCGCCCGCAGGATGGACCTGGTTCGTGCGAAGCTGGTGCTGCCCCTGATCGCCGAGATGCGGCGTGAGGCGAAGCTGCCGGGCTATGAATCGTCGCCACTGATGTGGGGCGAGCTTGAGCTCGTCATGACCCTTCACGCGGCGGTCGTCTTTTATTCCATGCGCGTCCATATCTATGGTGG
>CANBVC010000271.1 GCA_947372795.1 Beijerinckiaceae bacterium | reverse complement strand
CTGATCATGGCGATCAAGGACTCCGGAGCCAGGGATCTCACGGTCATCTCCAACAACGCGGGCGTCGACGGCATCGGCCTCGGCATCCTGCTGGAGACGCGCCAGATCAAGAAGATGATCTCCTCCTATGTGGGCGAGAACACGCTCTTCGCCCAGCAGTTCCTCGCGGGCGAACTGGAGCTGGAGTTCAACCCCCAGGGCACGCTGGCCGAGCGCATCCGCGCGGGCGGGGCGGGCATCCCGGCCTTCTTCACCAAGACGGGCTATGGCACGATCATCGCCGAGGGCAAGGAGACCCGCACCTTCGATGGCGAGCATTATGTGATGGAGCGGGGCCTCGTCGCCGACATCGCGCTCGTCCACGCCTGGAAGGCGGATCACGAAGGCAATCTCGTCTATCGCAAGACCGCGCGGAACTTCAATCCGATGATGGCGACCGCAGGCAAGGTCACCATCGCCGAGGTGGAGCATCTGGTGGCGCCAGGGCAGATCGATCCCGACCACATCATCACCCCGGGCGTCTATGTGCAGCGCATCGTGCACACGCCCGAAGCCGTCAAACATATCGAGCAGCGCACCACCCGCGCCCGCCCAGCCGTCTGAGGAGCAGCACCATGGCCTGGACCCGTGAACAGATGGCGGCCCGTGCGGCGAAGGAACTGCGCGACGGCTTTTATGTGAACCTTGGCATCGGCATCCCGACGCTGGTGTCGAACTTCATTCCCGAAGGTGTGAACGTTCAGCTGCAAAGCGAGAACGGCATGCTCGGGATGGGGCCTTTCCCCTATGCTGGCGATGAAGACGCCGATCTCATCAACGCCGGCAAGCAGACGATCACCGAACTACCCACCACGAGCTTCTTCTCGTCAGCTGATTCCTTCGCGATGATCCGTGGCGGCCATATCGATCTGTCCATTCTGGGCGCCATGCAGGTCGCCGAGAATGGCGATCTCGCCAACTGGATGATTCCGGGCAAGATGGTGAAGGGCATGGGCGGCGCGATGGATCTCGTCGCGGGCGTCAAGAAAGTCGTCGTCGTGATGGAGCATGTGGCCAAGGACGGGCCCAAGCTTCTCCACGCTTGCGACCTGCCGCTTACCGGCGCGCGCGTGGTCGATATGGTCATCACTGATCTTGGCGTCTTCACCATCGACAAGCATGGCGATGGCGGCATGACTCTTATCGAGCTCGCCGATGGCGTCAGCCTAGAGGATATCGCCGCGAAGACGCAGGCGAGCTACAAGGTCGCACTGAAAGCCTGACCCAAAGACGGGGCGACCATCCGCCGCCCCGTCCAAAAAGCCCCTCTAGGCGCCCGGCCGACTCGCCGCTAATCTGCCTCCACCAACCGAGCGCAAAAGACGCCGGGGTGACAAGGGAGAGGCGATATGAGCGCAAGGGCCAGATGGCTGCGCATGGTGGCTGCGGCCGCCTGCATATTGAACTGCGCGTCCAGCTATGCTGCGGATGCCGCGCTGATCGAAGCCGCGAAGAAAGAGGGACGCGTCGTCTGGTACACGACCCTGATCGTCAATCAGGTGGTGATCCCGCTCAAGACCGCATTTGAAAAGAAATATCCCGGCGTCACTCTCGACTATGCCCGCAACGACGAAGGCCCAACCGCCATCCGCCTCTTGAACGAGGCCAAGGCGGGCAAAGTGCAGGCCGACGTCTTCGACGGGCTGACCGTCAATGTGCCGCTGAAGCGCGAAGGCCTGCTGGCCCGCATCGACATCCCCAACGCCGCCGATTATCCCGCAGAGTTGAAGGACGCGGACGGCACATGGCATGCGCTGCTGCTCTTTGTCTTCGGCCCCGGCTACAACACCAATCTCGTCTCGCAAGCCGAGGCGCCCAAGACCTATCAGGACCTGCTCGATCCCAAGTGGAAGGGCAAGATGGCCTGGAACCCCAATTCGAGCGCAGGCGCCATCGGCTTTGTCGGCAACATCTTGCTGAGCATGGGGCCGGACAAGGGGATGGAGTATCTGCAGGCCCTCGCCAAACAGAACGTCGTCAATGTCGAGGCCTCGTCGCGGGCCATTCTCGATCAGGTGATCGCCGGCGAATATCCGCTGGGCCTTATGATGTTCAACAACCATACGGTAATCAGCGCGCGCAAGGGCGCCCCCTCCGACTGGACCCCGCTTGAGCCTGTGCCCGTGGCCTTTGATTCGCTTGGAATCATGAAGGATGCGCCGCACCCCAACGCCGCGCGGCTGCTGGTCGAGTTCCTGCTGTCCGACGAAGGCCAGACCGTGCTCAAGGAGGCAGACTATCTCCCCGCTAACGCCAGGATCCCCGCCATCAAAGCGGGCCTGCGCCCGCAGGACGGAGGCTTCAAGGCCACATGGATGCGCCCCGATGTGGTCGATCCGCAGATGGCCAATTGGCAGCGCATCACCAAAGAACTCTTTCGCTGAGGGGGAAGCTGGCATGAACATCACACGCCGCGAAGCCCTCGCACTTTCCGCCTCCGCGCTCGCAATTGCGCCTGTGCGCTCGCAAGCCGACGAAGCCAGCCTCTATGCAGCGGCGAGGGCCGAGAAAGAGGTTGTCTGGTACACGACCCTCATCGTCAATCAGGCGGTGCGTCCGCTCATCGACGCCTTCCAGGCTAAGTATCCGGGCGTCACGGTGCGCTACAACCGCGCCGACAGCGTGCCGACCGCGATCAAGATCATCGACGAGAGCCGCGCAGGCTCCCCGCAGGCGGATGTCTTCGACGGGATCGAGACCGAGCCGCCGGTCGCCGCCGCAGGCTTTGTCGCGCCCTATGTGAGCGCCCATGCGGGCCTCTATCCGCCGGCCCTTCGTGACCCCAACGGGCTTTGGATCGCCACCAATCTCTATTTCCTCACCCCCGGCTACAACACCTCTCTGGTGAAGCCTTCGGAGGCGCCGAAAACGCTCGACGATCTCCTTGATCCCCGCTGGAAGGGCAAGATCGTCTGGAGCAATGCGCGCAGCGCCGGCGGTCCGATTTTCGTCGGCTCGGTGCTGAAGCATCTGGGCGAAGACAAGGGCATGGTCTGGCTCGAGAAATTCTCGAAGCAACAGGTGGTCAACGCCTATATCACCGCGCGCGCCGTGCTCGATCAGGTGATCGCTGGCGAATATCCGCTCGCGCTCGCCATCTTCAACCATCACGCGGTGCTCAGCGCCCAGAAGGGCGCGCCTGTCGACTGGATCAAGCTCAACCCCATCGCTGCGCCCATGCAGGTGACGAGTCTGATCAAGAATTGCGCCCATCCCAATGCGGGCAAACTACTGATCGACTTCATCGCATCCGAACAGGGCCAGAAAGTTCTGGCGGGCGCGGACTATCTGCCCGCCATGCCAAGCGTCGAGGCGAAGACCCCGGGTCTGAAGCCCGAAAAGGGCGACTTCACGCCGCTTTATTTCCCGCCGGACGTCCTTGGACGCGATGGCGACCGCTGGGACCAAATCTATAAGGATTTGTTCCGCTGACACTCCTGCATCAAGGATCGACGCTGTGACTTTTGAAGCATCCCGCGCCAAGGTTGGCGCGCTTGTCGCCCCCCGCAATGTCGTCATCGTCGGAGCGAGCGACCGTCCCGGCAACTGGGCGCTGCGCGCCTGGCGCAATCTGCAACGCTATCAATTCCCCGGCAAAATCTTCCTGATCAATCCAAAGCGCGACGAGATCTTGGGCGACAAATGCTATCCCGATTTCGCAGCCCTGCCCGAGCCGCCAGACCATATCCTCGTGGTGACGCCGGCCTCGGCTGTGCCTGATGTTCTGGAAGAGGGCGCGGCCGCAGGCGCACGCAGCGCCACGGTCTTTTCTTCGGGATTCGGCGAGGCCTATGACGAGGCGGGCGCGGCGCTGGGCGTGCGACTGCGCGAGGTCATCGCGCGCACCGGCCTTGGCGTCTCCGGTCCCAATTGCATGGGCAACATCTGCAAGCC
>CANBVC010000270.1 GCA_947372795.1 Beijerinckiaceae bacterium | reverse complement strand
GTCGCGACCGATTGAGCCTGCGGCGCCTTCCCAAACGCAATTCTCTCGCAAGGCCGGGCAACTTCACACAGGCCTTCTTCGTTGCTGGACTCATGCTGGGGCATTGAGACACGGAGCAAGAGCGATGTGCGATTACTCTCTCGAAATGTACGGGTCACGCCCGGCCCGCGAGTCCGAGCGCTACGAGACGGTCAGGTTCCCGTCGGGAAGCGTCGGCCTCGCCTCGCCCGGCGATTGCGGCACGGCTGTCTGCGTCCAGTACGACACCCGTCTGCGGCTGGAGAACATCCCGCTTCATCTGCAGTCGAGCCTGCGGATCAAGTCCAGTGAAGAAGCCACCTTCGTTCGCCTTGACCATGGGGCCTATCGCGACGGCCTGCGCTTTGACAACGGGCGGGAAATCTCCATCCAGCAGCTCAACAGCGGCGTCAGCGCCGTCATCGTCCAGACGGTTGATAAAACGCAGGAGGCGCCGACCATCCGGGCCTTCGAGCGCGCCTGAAGGGGCGACCCTGCCCCTTCGTCCACAGCCATCCAGCCGCCCGCGCAAACGGGCGGCTGACTGCTGAAAATTGAGACGGCGCAACTACTTTCGTTGCATTAGATAGCGGCGACAGACCCATTCGGGGGCTGAATGCGCCATTTTTGCGTAAATTCACGTCAAAATTTCTGCCGCCTGTGAAAATCTCCGTGGCGGTTTTGCGCGGCAGATGTTATCAGCCAGCGGTTTCCTGGCCTGAGCCGGACCCATACCGGGCGGCTTGGCCGGATCTTTTTAAAGAGGCTGCGCCGTGAAAAAGATCGAGGCGATCATCAAGCCGTTCAAACTCGACGAAGTTAAGGAGGCTTTGCAGGAAGCGGGGCTCCAAGGCATCACCGTCACTGAAGCCAAGGGCTTTGGCCGCCAAAAGGGCCATACCGAGCTCTATCGCGGAGCCGAATATGTCGTCGATTTTCTGCCCAAGGTGAAAATCGAGGTCGTTCTGTCCGACGAAATGGTCGAGAACGCCGTAGAAGCCATCCGCAAGGCCGCACAGACGGGCCGCATCGGAGATGGCAAGATCTTTGTATCGAACATCGAAGGCGCGATCCGCATTCGCACCGGTGAAACAGGCTCCGACGCGATCTAACGCTCCGCCACATCGATTTTTCAACTGCTTCAACGCTTAACCTATCAAAGAGAGGCTTTGACATGAAGACCGCCAAGGATGTCCTGAAGGCGATCAAGGACAACGACATCAAGTACGTCGACCTGCGCTTCACCGACCCGCGTGGAAAGTGGCAGCACGTCACCTTCGATCAGTCGCTCGTTGACGAGGAGATGTTCTCCGAGGGCACCATGTTCGACGGGTCTTCGATCGCTGGCTGGAAGGCGATCAATGAATCCGACATGATCCTCATGCCCGATCCGACCAGCGCCTGCATGGACCCCTTTTTCGCGGCGTCCACCATGGTCATCACCTGCGACATTCTTGAGCCTTCGACGGGCGAGCCCTATAGCCGCGATCCCCGCTCGATGGCGAAGAAGGCGGAAGCCTATCTGAAGTCGACCGGTATCGGCGACACCTGCTTTGTGGGTCCTGAAGCCGAATTCTTCGTGTTCGACGACGTGCGCTTCAAGTCAGATCCCTACAACACCGGCTTCATGCTCGACTCGTCTGAACTGCCCACCAACATGGACACGCAGTACGAGGGCGGCAACCTTGGCCACCGAGTGCGCACCAAGGGCGGCTACTTCCCGGTTCCCCCGGTCGATTCCGCTCAGGACATGCGCGGCGAGATGCTGGCTTCCATGGCCTCGATGGGCGCCGTGGTCGAAAAGCACCACCACGAAGTCGCCTCCGCACAGCACGAACTCGGCTTGAAGTTCGGCACGCTGACCACGATGGCCGACCACATGCAGGTCTACAAGTACTGCATCCATCAGGTCGCCCAGAGCTATGGCAAGACCGCGACCTTCATGCCCAAGCCCATCTTCGGCGACAACGGTTCGGGCATGCATGTCCACCAGTCGATCTGGAAGGCTGGCAAGCCCGTCATGGCCGGCAACAAATACGCCGACCTGTCGCAGGATTGCCTCTACTACATCGGCGGCATCATCAAGCACGCCAAGGCGCTCAACGCCTTCACCAATCCCTCGACCAACTCCTACAAGCGTCTGGTCCCCGGCTATGAAGCCCCCGTGCTGCTGGCCTATTCCGCCCGCAACCGTTCGGCTTCTTGCCGTATTCCGTGGACGACCAACCCGAAGGCCAAGCGCGTCGAGGTTCGCTTCCCCGATCCGACCGCAAACCCCTACCTCGCCTTCGCCGCCATGCTGATGGCTGGCCTCGACGGCATCCAGAACAAGATCGATCCGGGCGCGGCCATGGACAAGGATCTCTATGATCTCCCCCCGAAGGAGCTCAAGAAGATCCCGACCGTTTGCGGCTCGCTGCGCGAGGCGCTTCAGAACCTCGACAAGGACCGTTCGTTCCTCAAGTCGGGCGGCGTCTTCAACGACGACTTCATCGACAGCTATATCGAGCTGAAGATGCAGGATGTGATGCGTTTCGAAATGACGCCCCATCCTGTCGAGTTCGACATGTACTATTCCTGCTGAGGCGGAGGGAGAGCGGATTTTACAGTCCGCCGTCAACCGATCAGGTCATCAATCCGGGCGCGCGAGCGTCCGGATTTTTTTATCCCCCGCTATCTCGCCCCTGACGCCACTATACGCGCCCACGCCCGTCATCCAAGCTTGACTCCACACAAGCTTAGACATGACGTTTATCTGTTTGATTGGCCGGGGGGCGTACGGGTTCATGACCACTGAGCAGGAGACACGGGCGACGCCGCTGCTGTCGCTGCGTGGGATCGTGAAGCGTTTCGGCTCCTTCACCGCAAACGACGACATCAGCCTCGATATCAACGAAGGCGAAGCTCATGCCTTGATCGGCGAGAATGGCGCGGGCAAGTCGACGCTGGTCAAGATCATCTATGGATTGCTGGAGCCGACCGAAGGTGAAATTCTCTTTCGCGGCAAGCGCATGCGCCTCAACGGCCCACAAGAGGCCCGCGCGCAGGGCGTAGGCATGGTGTTCCAGCATTTCTCGCTCTTCGACAATCTCACGGTGGCCGAGAACATCGCCCTCGTTCTACCAACCAACATGCCTCTCTCGGCCTTGCGCGATCGCATTCTTGAGGTCGCCGAGCGCTATCGCATGCCGCTTGAGCCTGACCGCGAGGTCTGGTCCCTTTCGGCGGGCGAGCGCCAGCGAATCGAAATCGCGCGCTGCCTCCTACAGGACCCCAGACTGATCATCCTCGATGAACCAACCTCAGTGCTGACGCCGCAAGAAGCCTATGGCCTATTCGAGACCCTTGACCGCCTCAAGGCTGAAGGTCGGGCCCTGCTTTATATTTCCCACAAGCTCGAAGAGGTTCGGCGCCTTTGCGAAACGGCCACCATTTTGCGGCTGGGCCAAAAAGTAGGCAGTTGCGATCCGCGTCAGGAAAGCTCTCGTTCGCTGGCCGCCCTTATGGTGGGCGCAGCGATCAAGGACATCAAGACCCCCTCGACCCGCGCCTTTGGCGGCGAGCGCCTTACGCTTGAGAACCTCTCTTTGCCCTCGCGGGAAATCCATGGCGTCGACCTCGACGGCGTATCGCTGCGTCTGCGGGGCGGCGAAGTGTTTGGCATCGCGGGCGTCGCGGGCAATGGTCAGTCAGAGCTCTTCGAAGCGGTCTCCGGAGAGCGCCTCGCCGAGAATGATGACGCCATTCTGCTCGATGGGACCCCGGTCGGCGGGAGAGACATCACGGCGCGCCGTGGTCTCGGCGCCGCCTTTGTTCCCGAAGAGCGCAACGGCCACGCTGCAGCGGGGGATTTCTCGCTCACCGAAAACCTCATTCTCTCGCGCCATGCTGGCGCCGGCCTGACCTCGCGCGGCCTCATCTATTTCCAAAAGGCCCG
>CANBVC010000269.1 GCA_947372795.1 Beijerinckiaceae bacterium | reverse complement strand
GCGGGGTATTGAGTCTTACTTAGTCCCATACATGCGATCGCCCGCGTCGCCGAGGCCCGGCACGATATAGCCGTGCTCGTTGAGATGGCTGTCGATGGCGGCGGTCCAGATACGGATGTCGGGATGGGCGACGCGCAGGCGCTCGATACCTTCGGGCGCGGCGAGGAGGCAGACGAAGCGAATGTCCTTCGCGCCATTGTCCTTCAGTAGTTTCACCGCAGCGACGGCTGAATTTCCTGTCGCGAGCATGGGGTCCATGAGGATCACGAGCCGGTCGGCTACGTCCTGCGGCGCCTTGAAATAATATTCGACGGCTTCGAGAGTCTCAGGGTTTCGATAGAGGCCGATATGGGCCACGCGTGCGAATGGAACAAGCGCCAGCATGCCATCGAGAAAGCCCGTTCCGGCTCGAAGTATCGGCGCTAGCACGAGCTTCTTGCCTGCGAGAACGGGGGCTTCCATAGGCGCCACAGGCGTCTCGATTTTAATGTCTTCGATCGGCAGGTCGCGCGTGATCTCGTAGCAGAGCAGCATGCCGATTTCGTTTAGCAACTGCCGAAAAGTGCTCGTCGAGCAGGTCTTGTCGCGCATGAGGGTGAGCTTGTGGCGCACCAGCGGATGAGAGACGATCGTGACTGCGTCCATGAGCCATTCCTCGAAATCGTAGAAGTCATCGCGGCAGCAGGCGCAGCCCGTATCAAACCTCACCACCACGGCCTCCCTGCGCTTGTGGGGCCAAGCCCCAGATGCGCGGCGATGCTGGCGCCTATGTCGGCGAAAGTCGGGCGCGCGCCAAGCGGCGCACTGGTAACGCCCGGTCCGAATGCCAGCACCGGCACGTTTTCGCGCGTATGGTCTGTGCCCCGCCAGGTCGGATCATTGCCATGGTCGCCAGTGACGATCACGAGGTCGCCGGGGCGCAGGCGCGCTGCAAACGCGGCGAGGCGACGGTCGAATGCTTCAAGACAGGCGCCTGCGCCGGGCGCATCGCGGCGGTGGCCGAACTCGGTGTCGAGATCGAGATAATTGGCGAAGAGCAATCCGCCATCCGGTAGCCGGGCGAAGGCTTCAATGGTCTTGTCGAAGAGATCCATATCGCCCGCGCCCTTGATCTCCTCGCCCGTATTGCGATGGGCGAAGATGTCGCCGATCTTGCCGATGGAGATGACGGGCCTGTGCGCCTCCGCCGCAAGGTCAAACAGATTGCCCATGGCTGGGGGCATGGCGAAATCCTTGCGGCGCGGGGTGCGCTTGAAAGCGCCGGGCCCATCGCCAACGAAGGGCCGCGCGATGACGCGGCCGATCTTGAGGGGGTCGCAAAGCCTGCGTGCGAGACGACACAGATCATAGAGCCGTTCAAGGCCGAAGCTCTCTTCGTGCGCGGCGATCTGCAATACGGAATCGACCGAGGTGTAGACGATGGGCTTGCCGGTGCGCATATGCTCCAGCCCCAGCTCTTCGATGATCTCGGTGCCGGAGGCGTGACAGTCGCCAAGAATGCCCGGCAGACCGCCCTGCGCGATCAGGGCCTGCGTCAGCTCTGGCGGAAAGGAAGGCTGCGTGTTGGCGAAATAGCCCCAGGCGAAATCAACCGGCGCGCCCGCGATTTCCCAATGACCAGAAGGCGTATCCTTGCCCTTCGACACTTCCCTTGCAAAGCCCCATAGGCCTTGCGAATGCGCAGGTTTGGAGAGGCCCGTCAGTTCATGGCCACGCGAGGCCTCAGCGGCAAGACCAAGGCCGTGCGCGATAAGAAAGGGAATGTTGAGCGGCCCCCGCCGTAATCCATCGCGGTTGCCCCGACCCAGCGCGCAGGCCTCCACGATATGACCGAAAGTGTCAGCGCCCGCATCGCCAAAAGCTTCGGCGTCTGCGGCGCCGCCGACGCCGAGGGAATCCATGACAAGGAGGGCTGCACGGGACATGAGCGCGCCTACTGGCTGACGACGCCGCTCGCATCCGCTTCGATATTGAAGGCGGCGGCGAAGAGCGCACGCGTATATTCGGTTTGGGGCTGCGCGAAGATCTGCGCCGCCGGTCCGCTCTCCATCACCTTGCCGTGCCGCATGACGATGAGATCGGTCGCCAAAGCGCGCACGACCTTCAGATCATGGCTGATGAACATATAGGCGAGGCCGCGGCGCTTTTGCAGATCCCGCAAAAGGTCGACGATCTGCGCCTGCACGGACATATCAAGTGCGGAGGTGGGCTCGTCGAGAACGACGAAGCGCGGCTCCAGCGCCATGGCGCGGGCGATGGCGATGCGCTGGCGCTGGCCGCCCGAGAACTCATGGGGGTAGCGATCCATGGCGGAGGGGTCGAGGCCGGTGTCGGCGAGCGCCCGCGCCACGATCTCGCGCCGCTCACGCCAATCAAGATGCGGGCTCTGAATGGCGAGCCCTTCCTCCACGATCTCGGCGACGGACATGCGCGGCGAGAGCGAGCCATAGGGATCCTGAAACACAACTTGCATGTCGCGCCGCAGGGGCCGCATCTGTTTAGCGTCGAGCCCGTCGATGCGCTTGCCAAGATAGGCGATCGGGCCTTCGGACCGGATGAGTCGCAAAAGCGCGAGCCCTAGCGTCGTCTTGCCCGATCCTGATTCACCGACCACGCCAAGGGTCTGTCCCTCGCGCACGGTCAGGCTAATTCCGTCGACGGCTTTCACATGGCCGATGGTGCGGCGGAAGAAGCCCCGTTTGATGGGGAACCAGACGCGTATGTCCTCACCAGTGACGATGGGCTTCGCTTGCGGGTCTGGCTCTGGCGGCTTACCCTTGGGTTCGGCCGCCAGCAGCGCGCGCGTATAGGGATGTTGCGGCGCGCGGAAGACCTCTTCGGTGGGGCCGGCCTCCACGATCTTCCCGTGCTGCATGACGCAGACATCATCGGCGATCTTGCGCACGATGCCCAGATCATGGGTGATGAACAGCATGGCCATGCCAAGCCGCGCCTGCAGGTCTTTCAACAGCCGCAGGATCTGCGCCTGCACGGTCACGTCGAGCGCGGTCGTCGGCTCATCCGCGATGAAGAGATCGGGGCGATTGGCGAGCGCCATGGCGATCATGACGCGCTGGCGCTGTCCGCCCGAGAGCTGATGGGGATAGGCGTCGAGCCGCGTCGCGGGATCGGGAATGCCGACTTCTTCGAGAAGCTCGATGGTGCGCGTGCGACGCTGCGCGGCCCCGCTCATGCCATGCAGTTCGAGAATCTCGCCGATCTGCCGGGCGATGGAATGCAGCGGATTGAGCGAGGTCATGGGCTCCTGAAAGACCATGGTGATCTCGTTGCCGCGCACGCGGCGCAGCGCGTTCTCATCGGCCTGCAAGAGGTCTTGCCCCTTGTAGAGCACTTGGCCCGAAGGGTAGCGCGCGGAGGTCGCCCCAAGCAGCTTCACGATGGAAAGCGCGGTTACGGATTTGCCCGAGCCGGACTCGCCCACCAGCGCCAGCGTGCGGCCGCGTTCAAGGCTGAAGGAGATGCGGTCGACCGCAAGGTTCATTCGCCCGCCTTGGTTAAAGGCGATGGAGAGATCGCGCACGTCGAGAAGGGACTTTGTTTCGACGCTCACGAGAAGGTCTTTCTGGGATCGAAGGCGTCACGTACCGCTTCGCCTACGAAGACGAGCAGCGAGAGCATGAGCGCAATGACGAAGAAGCCGGTCAATCCAAGCCAGGGCGCCTGCAGATTGGATTTCCCCTGCAAAAGCATTTCGCCAAGCGACGGGGAGCCAGGCGGCAGGCCAAGGCCAAGGAAGTCAAGCGAGGTCAGCGTGGTGACGGAGGCGTTCACGACGAAAGGCAGGAATGTGAGCGTCGCCACCATGGCGTTGGGCAGAAGGTGACGGAACATAATTTTGGCGTTCGACAGGCCAAGCGCCCGCGCCGCGTTCACATATTCGAAATTGCGCGCGCGCAGGAATTCAGCGCGCACCACATGCACCAGCGAGACCCAACT
>CANBVC010000268.1 GCA_947372795.1 Beijerinckiaceae bacterium | reverse complement strand
AGGAAAAGCTGCTCGCTGCCTTGCGTGGTGGCTTGAAGAAGGTTCTGATCCCGCAAGATAACGCCAAGGATCTGGCGGATATTCCAGCGAATGTGAAGAACGCTTTGGAAATCGTGCCGGTCTCACGCATGGATGAGGTGCTCAAGCATGCGCTGGTGCGCCTGCCGACGCCTATCGTTTGGGAAGAGGAGGCCCCTGTGAAAGGCGCCGCCTCCGCGCTCCCGGATGAGGATCAGTCGGGCGTCGTCGCTCACTGAAGCCAGTCCACTAAAAGAAAGCCGCAGAGTTGATTCTCTGCGGCTTTTTGCGTTTTTGCGGCTTGCATAGGAAGCCTTTGCCCTGTAGCACCCGGGTCGAGCCGAGAGCTTTGCATTATGGGTACAGGCCCCCGGCGCCGCGCTCGTATAGCGAGTCGGCCACTTGTGCCATCAACAGGAAGTCCAAGACATGAACAAGACGGAACTCGTCGACCACATCGCTGCGCGCACGGAAACCACCAAGGCTGAAGCCGCAGCTGCTCTTGAAGCTGTGCTCGACGGCATCACCACTTCTCTCAAGAAGGGCGACGAAGTGCGCCTCGTGGGCTTTGGCACTTTCTCCGCCAAGCATCGCGCCGAGGCCAAGGGCCGCAATCCGACCACCGGCGCTGAGATCACGATCCCGGCTTCGAACAACGCCCGATTCAAGACCGGCGCTGCTCTGAAGGCCGAACTGAACAAGAAGTAAGTAGCGATTGACCGCACGTTTGGGCGGCCATCATGGCCGCCCTTTTTCGTGGGGGCTTGCGTAACAGGCCGGGGCCTGTCTAAAACCTCGTCCGGGGGCGGTTAGCTCAGTTGGTAGAGCGCCTGCTTTACACGCAGGATGTCGGCGGTTCGAGACCGTCACCGCCCACCAAGACCCCCTAAATTTGATTGTCACCGTTTTGCGTAACGGTCGGGACGTTCCTCATCGTCGCAGCTCTCGCGTCTTTTCATGAAAGTGTTCGTAAGGCAGAGCGCGATCGCGCTGGATTTCAATGGGAGCGAAAAATGAAGGTGATGATTGTCGCGGGTGTCTTGTGTGCAGGTCCGGTATCGGCTCACGCGCAGTTCAATGATTTGATGAGAACAATGCAGACGATCGCTCCGCCGGTCCTGAACAAAGGCAAGGAGCCGGCCGCCTCTTCAGTTAATTCTGCGTCCAAGCCAGTGAAACCTGCAAGCGAGACCTTGTCGCCTAAGCAGGAAAGCACCCACACTCAAAGCGTTGCAGACGAGCCAAGCAGTCAGGTCGACCCGCGTATCTGCTTGTCGGACTCAATCGCCTTCAGCTGCAAGATCAACAATAAACAGCTTATCTATTGCAAAACGTTCGAGACTGAAGATCCCTACATGTCGATGACCCTCAACCATGTCTATGACACGGGGAAGAACGAACTCAGCTTCTCGAGCGATCAGCGAGGACCGTTCCTGCTCTCACAAGAAGAAAGCCAACGTCGCAGCGTCACGACAGTGTATTTCACGCAGAAAAGCATGACTTACGGAATTTCGGAATGCGATGGTATGTTTTGCAATCCCGAGGAACGTTATTGGTTCACGACGTTCAAGGGGAACGAAAAAATCAGCCAGACGTTCTGTGACCCCAATACCGAAACCAGCTTCAACTTCCCGGTCGAGTTTGACAAGAAAGGAAAGCTTGTCGCCCAACTGAAGCGCGTGTTGTCGATCAAGCAATCCAAGCTCAAATTCGAAACCGACTGATAGGTTTTTGGCCGCGACGGGGCGACTAGCGACGCGAACCCGATAATTTGGATTTTCGCGGGGGCGGGTCGACCGAGTAACCGTCGGCCTGCGGAGCGGGATCCTTCCGCTTTTGCATGTGACGCTGATTCCATCACTCTGCGCCTCGCGGCCTGACCGGAACGCGATGACCTTGGCGTCAGTTGTCAATCGACGCCCGACGCCAATTCGCCCAACCTCAACGGTTGGCCGGGCGTTGCGCTAGCGGAGAGATCCGGACGTGACCAGAACCGCCCTGTCAGAAACTGCTTCCAAAGCTGTCCGACCCAACGGCGGCCCCAAACCGCATATCGTGGATCTGGCGCTTCAGGGCGGCGGCGCCCATGGCGCCTTCACCTGGGGCGTTCTCGACCGCATCCTCGAAGAGGACTGGCTCGTCATAGACGCAATATCCGGAACCTCTGCAGGCGCCATGAATGCCGCCGTTCTGGCTTCAGGCTATACGAGAGGCGGGCGAGAGGGCGCCAGGCAGGCGCTTGGGGATTTCTGGCGCAAGGTGGCGGACTCCGCCCGGTTCAGCCCGTTCAAGCGCAGCCCGCTTGATGTGCTGCTTGGACGCTGGACGCTCGACAACTCGCCGCTCTTCGTGGCGATGGACATGATGTCCCGTGTTGTCTCCCCCTATAGCCTTCAGCTCGGCGGCGCTAACCCGCTGGAGGATATCCTTGCCCAGTCCATCGACGTCGAAGCCATCGCCAATGGGCCCATCAAGCTCTTTGTAACGGCGACGAATGTGCGAACCGGTCGGGGCCGTGTGTTCCGCAACCATGAGATAACGCCCAAGGCGCTGCTGGCCTCCGCCTGCCTGCCGACCCTCTTTCAAGCCATTGAGATTGACGGTGAGAGCTATTGGGATGGGGGCTATTCCGGCAACCCCACCATGACGCCGCTGATCAGGGAAAGTGACGCGCTCGACACCATTCTCGTGCAGATTAACCCGGTCGAACGGGACGGCACGCCGAATACTGCGCGCGAAATCCTCAACCGGTTGAACGAAATCTCGTTCAACGCGGTGCTCCTCAAGGAACTGCGCATGATGGCCTTGTTGCGGCGAGGGGCCAATCCCGAGACCGGCGAAGGCGCCCGCTGGGCCCATATGCGCGTCCACCGGATCACAAGCCAGACAATGGCCGAGCTTGGCTACTCATCCAAGCTCAACGCTGAATGGGATTTCCTGACAATGCTTTATGAGGAAGGTCGGAAGTCGGCCGAGAGCTTTTACCATTCGCACAAGGACCACATCGGCCAAAGGTCGACGCTTGATCTTGACGAATTAGCCGAAGGCGTATGACCGCGGCCTATAGCAATCGCTGGCCCGCTTTTGCGGGCGCACTCTTTTGTGCTAATCGCCATCTCAGGCCTCAGCAACATTCGCCAGCAGGCCATCCCACCCACCGCATCTCCGGATGCGCAAAGAACCACGCACCTGAGAGGACGACCCATGAGATTTTGCATCAGCGGGAACGGCGCCATGGCCAATGCCCATCTGAAGGCGATCAAGGCCATTTCTGGTTCTGAAGTCACGGTTTTACAGAGCCGCACCCAGGAAGGCGCTGACAAGACCGCAGGCGAATATGGCGTGCCCGTCGCGCTGACCAATTTCGAAGAGGCCGTCAATCGTAGGGATGTGGACGCGGTCATCATCACTGGTCCGACCCAGATCCATGCTGATCAGGCTGAAATCGCCATGCGCGCCGGCAAGCATGTGCTCATCGAAATCCCCATGTGCGACAGCGTGGCGGACGCCGAGCGTATCGTGCGCGTTCAGAAGGAAACCGGCGTGACCGCCATGGCGGGCCATGTGCGCCGCTTCAATCCGAGCCACCAGCTCATGCATCAGAAACTGCATCAGGAAGGCGTCTTCCTGCAGCAGATGCAGGCCCACACCCACTTCTTCCGTCGCACCAACATGAACGCCCTCGGTCAGGCGCGCTCATGGGTCGATCATCTGCTGTGGCATCATGCTTGCCACACGGTCGATCTCTTTTCCTACCAGACTGGCGAAGAGGTCTCGGTCGTGTCCGCTGTTCAGGGGCCCTATCACCCTGAGCTCAAGATCGCCATGGACATGGGCATCGTCATGAAGACCCCGAAGGGCTCGATCTGCGTGCTGTCGCTGTCCTTTAACGATGAAGGTCCGATTGGCTCGCCCTATCGCTATATCTGCGACAAGGGCACCTGGGT
>CANBVC010000267.1 GCA_947372795.1 Beijerinckiaceae bacterium | reverse complement strand
TGACGGGGATGCGCGGCTCTGTGAACCTCTGCTCAGAAAAAAGGGGAGGCTCCTATGGTCCGTTCAGGCCCGTTTATCGCGCAAGGCGTCGAAAGCTCCATAGTCGGATGTTCCTGCGGCTCTTCGCGACGCGGGTTTTTGAAGGGCCTGTCCGCCGCCGCCCTGGGCGCCCCGGCGTTGATCGGCGCGGCCCAAGCTCAGACGGCGCCCCGGCGGATCGACGTCCACCACCACCTTCTTCCGCCGCGCTTCGCCGCCGCCGCCCGCGAGCGCAATCTCCTGCCTTCCAATCTGGGTGTGCTCGACAAGAACAAGTCGCTTGAGGACATGGATAAGAATGGGGTCGAGACCTCCATCACCTCCATTCCATCCCCGGGCGTGTGGTATGGCGACGTGGAGCTGGCGCGCAGCCTCGCGCGCGACTGCAACGAGTTTGGCGCCCGCATGGCCGCCGATCACAAGGGCCGCTTCGGCGTTTTCGCCACCTTGCCGCTGCCCGATGTCGAAGGGTCGCTGAAAGAGGCCGCTTACGCGCTTGATGTGCTGAAGGCTGACGGCCTGCATATGTGGACGAGCTATGGCTCCAAATGGCTTGGCCATGCCGATTTCACGCCTTTGTTGGAGGAGCTGAACCGCCGCAAGGCCGTGGTCTACACCCATCCCACGGCTGCGCCCTGTTGCGGCAATCTCTTGCCCGAGGCGCCCCAGGCCATGATCGAATATGGCACGGATACGACCCGCACCATCGCCAGCCTCGTGCTATCGGGCGCGACGAACCGCTTCCCCGACATCCGCTGGATCTTCTCGCACGCGGGTGGAACCATGCCGTTTCTCGTGGAGCGATTCATCTTTCAAGCAGGCGTTCAGTCACGCACGCCCGAGGGCGCCAAGAAGATTCCGAACGGCGTTCTGCCGGAGCTTCAGCGCCTGCATTTTGACACGGCCCAGTCAGCCAACCCCTATGCCTTGTCGTCGTTGATGAAGCTTGCGCCGGTGACGCAATTGCTGTTCGGCACCGACTTTCCCTATCGCAACTCGGCCGAGCATGTGAAAGGGCTTGCGGACTGCGGCCTTTTCAGCGAATCCGATCTTGCCGCCATTGGGCGGGGCAACGCCGCGCGGCTTCTGCCGCGTTTCGCCTGATGCGAGGACCAGATGGACGATATGAAGCCCGCTCCCGTGAAGCTCTCCTTCAGCCATGTCGGTCTGCATTGTGTAGATCTGCCGCGCATGGTGGATTTCTACACGCGCGTGCTCGGCTTCACCGAGACGGATCGCGGCGTGGTGCGTGGCCTCGACATCGTTTTCACGACCTGGGAGCCGAGTGATCATCATCAGGTGGCGCTGGTTTCAGGCCGCCCCGATCTCACCGGGTTTAACCACGTCAACCAGCTGTCCTTCCGCGTGCCCCGCCTTGAGGATGTACAGTCGGTGTGGCGGCGCGTGAAGGATGAGGCGGGCGTGCACGACATGCGCGGCACCAACCACGGCAACGCCTTCGCCTTCTATTTCCGCGACCCCGAGGGCAATCGCGTCGAGATTTTCTGCGATACGCCCTGGTATATCTCTCAGCCCTGCATTGAACTGCTGGACCTCTCGCGCCCTGCCGCTGAGGTCATGGCGGAGGCTGAGGCTTTCTGCCGCGCAGCGCCCGGCTTCAAGCCCATCGAGGATTACCATGCCGAGGTCGCCCGCAAGATCGAGGCGCATGGCCGTTCGCTTGCGGGCGCCTGAGCCTCAGTTCGGGCGGAACGACAGATCCTTGACCGTACCCAGCGTCGTACCCTTCTGCGCATCGCCCAGCTCGATGGCGGTGCTGAGGGTGCGTTCCAGGAATGAGTCGGGTAGGTCGAGCATCCGGTCATAGGGCTTCTGGCGCGTGACATAATCGTCATAGGTCGCGGTCGCGATAGCGACATCCTGTTTGGTGTCGCGGGCGAGAATGGCGATGGCCTCGGCCTTGTTGGCGGGGTCGTAAAGCCAGTCGATGGCCTCCTGCGTCGCCTTGAGATAGGCACGCACTTCCGCCGGGTTGGATTTGAGATAATCCGGGCGTGCCGCCACCACGGCCATGGCGTAGCCCTGCGAGAGCGGGCCGAACTCCATCAGCATGTGATTTCCCTCCGCCACCGCGCGAAGATCGAAGGGGGCGTTGAGCAGGGAGACGGAGGCGTTCTTCGTCGCCAGCGCCGCATAGCGATTGGCCGCTTGCGGATCGTAGATCTGGTCTATGCGCGCGGGATCTACGCCCTTTGACTTCAGCCAATCGCGCCACATCAGCGTCTGTAGATCGCTCTTGAAGGCGAGCATCACTGTCTTGCCTTCAAGGTCTGCTACGCTCTTGATCTCGGGCCTCGCCACCATGGAATAGGGCAGTGTGTTGACGATGCAGCCCACCAGCGTGAACTTCGCCCCCTGCGCCAGCGCGTTCACCGCCGTGTAGAGCGTGGGATGGGCGATATCGAGCGAGCCGCCGATCAATTGCTGCACGCCTTTGACGGGTGAGCCCGTCATAATGATGTCGGCTTCGATGCCGTTCTTCGTATAGAAGCCTTTGGCTCGCGCCACATAGGTCGGCCAATAAATCGCGGTCAGCGAATTGATGCCGATGGTCACTGTCTTGCCCGCCGCCGTGGCGGGCGCGAAGGCGCTTGCGACCATCGCCACGCCTGCGAGCAGGCCCTTCATCCATGCCTTCATTCTTCCCTCCCTTGTCGCTCTGCGTCTGTCCGACGTCTGTTCTTGAACCTTAAGCCAGCCAGGCCCGCCCGCGCACATAAAGCGCCTCAACCTCGGGGCCGCGCAGGCCCGGCATGTCGCGCTTCACTGGCAGGCCGCGCTTTGTCTGGATATAGGCCAGATGCCGGTAGCCGACGGGGAAGCTCTGCAGGATGGTCTGATCGAAAGTGGGGAAACGGGCCGGATCAAGCGCGTCGAAACGATCCTTCTCATAGATCGGCTGGCGCTCAACGATAGCCCAGTGGCCGTCCCGCTTTTCGAAGAAATCGTAGAAACGTCCGGTGCAAACGACATCGCATTCCACGCCATCAAGCTCGTCGCGCGATGAGATCATCATCTTGGTCTGGGCCACCGCCCGTGCGCCGCGCAACTGGATGGATGTGCCGCCCAGGAAATGCACGCTGAAGGCCGGGCCGCCCTTTTCAAAGGATTTTTTGGCGTTGGCGATGAACTGCTCGGACGAGCCCTGAAACCAGGTCGCGTTCATGATCGCGCCCTCGTGCCAACAGGTCTTGAAGCTTTCCCAATCTCCAGAATCGCGCCAGATGGCCCAGCTTTCGATGCAATCGCGAATCTGCCGACGGTCCTCTGCCTCAGTCATGTCGTCTGCTCCCTTGATATCTGCGGATAGGCGCTTCGCCTTGACCCGATCCCTTATGGTCTTTAGCCTAACATGAAACGTCATATCAGGGGAGTGCGCGCGTAGTCGTTTGATCCGCGCGCATGAGGAAACGTCATGTCACCGATGCCCGAGCAGATCCGCCACGCCCTCAAGCAGATGGGGCCGGGCGCGACGCTTGAAATGAATCTCGCCAGCAAGGCTATGTTCGCCCCGCTGATCGAACCTGTGGAAGGCGTCGTTGAGCGCCTCGATCAGCCCTATGGCGCCCATCCCCGTCAGCAGTTCGATGTTTACGCAAAGCCCGGCGTCAAGGGCGCACCCATCGTGATCTATATTCCCGGCGGCGGCTTCTCTGGCGGCGATAAGCGGCAGGATCAGAATTTCTTCGGCAATCTGGGCCGGTTCTTCGCTAGCAAGGGATTAGTCTGCATCACCGCTAATTATCGGCTCTCGCCCGAGGTCTCATGGCCCGCAGGCTCGCAGGATCTGGCGGCTCTGGTGAAGCATGTGAAGGCGCATGCTGCTGACTTTGGCGGCGATGGAAAACGCATGGTCATCTTCGGCCATTCCGCAGGCGCCGCCCATGTCGCGTCCTATGTTTTCGATCC
>CANBVC010000266.1 GCA_947372795.1 Beijerinckiaceae bacterium | reverse complement strand
AAGGTGGAGGGGGGCGGTTAGCATTTTGAGCTCATAATTTGGATTGTTGTCGATCAATCCATCACAAAATAAAGCTCACTGAGCCCAGCGAACCAAGCTCGTGGGACTTCAGGAATACGCGGCGCTCCTTGATGCGGAAGCTGTCGCCTTCGCGCTTCAGGATATGGCGGGTGTTGCCGACATATTCGCCCATCCGCTCATAACGGCGATAGCGATGGAGGACGAAGGTTGAGGCGGCGACGACCGTGTCGCCATCCTGCGAAAGGAGCCGCACATTTCCAACGACGCGCGACAGATGCGACTTGGGGAATTCGGCATGGCAGTTAGGGTCCATCACGCGGATGATGCGCTGGTGGATGCGCTCGCGGTCGTCGGCGATGATGAAGAGCGAACTACGATGGTCGCCGTGCGGATCATCATTGGCCGGGATGTAATAGCCCGCATCGTCGGTCAGCAGGGCTTCCCATTCGGCCAGCTTCCAGTTGTCGATCAGATCAGCCTCCATATAGAGGAAGTCTTCGACTTCGGTGCGGGTCACGGGGCTCATGCCTGCTCTCCCATCATAGCGTTCCATTTGCGCCAGAACAGGCGCAGATGGAATTCGTCGCTGTTGAGCTGTTCGCCGTCCTCGTGGCCCATGCCGCGCGACATTTCCGACCAGCGATCATCCTGCCAGTTGGCGAGACCCTTCTGCACCATCTCCAGCGCCTCAACGTCGTCGGGCGTGGCGAAGCCGCCGGGACCGTAGAAGGTGAGGAAGGCGTCGAGGCGGCGGGCGCGGGCCGACTCGCTCTCCTCCACCGGGCCGAGCGCCCATGCCGTGACCTGCATCTTGTCGACGCCATTGGGGAAGAAGGTACGGATCGTCACCGAGGACCCGTCATTGATGACGAGGTTGGGGAAAATGACGAGGTTGCGGTTGGTGTCGGCGACGCGCTTGGCGCGGTCGGCGCCGAGGCGCTCGACGAGTTCGGCGCGGATGGCCTCCATCTCCGGCTTGGCGGCGTCGCCATAGAGCGGGATCCAGGCTGCGACGGGGCGGCCGCGGAAGTTCACATTATCCGTCGTGAAATGGCCGTTGCCCAGATCAATGGCGAGGCCCTTAGTCGGCAGCACCATGCCAGCGCCCTTCGGCGGCTCCATGACCACGCCGGAATTGCGCATGAAGTTCAGCCAGGTCGAATGGGTCGTGGGCAGGTGGTAATCGTCCACGCTATTCTCGACCATCAGCTTCCAGTTTGCCGCAACGTCATATTCTTGCGTGCCGGGCAGCACTTCCATCTTGCCTGATGGCGACTGGTCGACCACGAGATCGAAATATTCCGTCGCCTTGCCGAGATAATCGACGAGCGGCGGGGCGCCCGGATCCAGGTTCATGAACCAGAAATCCTTGTAGCTCTCGAAGCGGGCGGGGGTCCTGAGCCCCAGATCGCCCTTGTCGAAAGCCGCTGTATAGGCCTCTTCGCTCGGCACGCGGGCCAGCGACCCGTCATTGCCATAGCTCCAGCCGTGGTAGATGCACATGAATCGGCGGGCGTTGCCGCAGCGCTCGGTCGTCACCACCGAGCCGCGATGGCGGCAGGTGTTGAAGAGGCAGCGAATCGTACCCTTCTGGTCGCGCACGAAGATGATCGGACGGCCCGCCACCTTGCGGCTCAGGAAGTCGCCGGGGTTCTTCACCTCGGAGGCATGGCCGACGTAAATCCAGCATTTCGCGAAAATCTTGCGCATCTCCTCGCGCAATATATCCTCGGAAACATGGACCGAACGATCGAGAAGGAAGATGCCCTTCTCCTTGTCGTCGATCACGTATGAGCCCTTGGCTGGCATGAGCGGATCCTCGAAATGCGGGGTGAAGCGTGGCGTCATGAATAGTTTTACCCCTCGGGAGTGTCAATTCGCGCCGCTTTTGGCATAAGGGGACCACGAAGCGCCCTGCGGCGCTATGCTGCGTTGCAACATTTGATCCGGAGAACCGCATGTCGGCCGAGAATTCGCTGCTTTTGTGCAATGTGTCAGACCTCGCGCCCGGCTCCATGCGGCGCGTCGACCGGGCGGATGGCCCGGCGCTCGCGGTCTACAATGTCGAAGGATCCTTCTACGCCACCGACGATTGCTGCACCCATGGCCTGTCGAGTCTCACCGAGGGCGAGCTTGATGGCGAACTGATTGAATGCTCCATGCATTTTGGCGGCTTCGACGTGCGCACCGGCAAGGCGGTGCTGGCGCCATGCACCATCGACCTCAAGACCTACCCGGTCGAGGTGCGCGGTGAAGAGGTTTACGCGGTGCTTGGTCAGGGCTGAGACGGTCGAAGGCTGGCGCGCAATTGATATGCGCTTGCAAGCGCGCCCCTAGTGGCGCCAATCTGCATCGAAGGATTGGGAGGACGTATGAGCGGACAGGGCGAACAGGCGGGGCGGGTCAAGGGATCCCCCGTATTTATGGATTACGATCAAGTCGAACTCGACCGCTGCTATGATCAGTCCAACTGGTCGCCCAATCAGGCGATCGTCCATTCCCGCTCCGAGATCAATAGCGCAGGCGCCCGAGAGCGGCTCGGCGGCGCCATTCGCCTCTCCTATGGTCCCACAGAGATCGAGAAGCTCGATCTCTTCAAGGCGAAGCAGCCCGGCGCGCCGATCATGATTTATGTGCATGGCGGCGCCTGGCGCAGCGGCTCCTCATCGCGCTGTCATGCGCCCGCCGAACTCTTCCATGGCGCGGGCGTGAATTTCATCGCGCTCGACTTCATCAATGTCGATGAAGCCGGCGGCTCGCTATTTCCCATGATCGATCAGGTGCGCCGGGCAGTCGCATGGGTCTGGAGCAACGCGGCCTCCTTCGACGCCGATCCCGAGCGCATCTATGTCTTCGGCCATTCGTCCGGCGCCCACCTCACCGGCAATATCCTGACGACTGATTGGGAAGGCCAGTATGGCGTGCCCAACACCATCCTCAAGGGTGGCGTCGTATGTAGCGGCATGTATGAGCTAGCCCCCGTGCGCCTCTCGGCCCGCAGCAAATATGTGAACTTCACCGACGAGATGGTGGAGCAGCTTTCCTCCATCCGCCACATCGACCGGCTGCATTGCCCCATCGTGGTCGCCTATGGGGATTGCGAATCTCCCGAGTTCCAGCGCCAAAGCAGGGAATTCGGACAAGCTGTTGAAAAGGCTGGAAAGCCTGTGAAAACGATTGTCGCTAGAGGCTATAACCATTTCGAGATCGCCGAGACGCTGTCCAATCCCTATGGCATCCTCGGCCGCGCGAGCCTGAAGCTCATGCGCCGCGATTTCAAAGGGGAGCCGCGCACATGAAGGCGGTCGTTCTCCATCAATTCGGGGCCCCTGACGTCCTTCGTTACGAGAGCGTTCCCGACCCGCAACCGCGCTTTGGCGAAATCCGCATCAAGGTCCATGCGGCGACCGTGAACCGGGTGCTCGACGTGTCGGTGCGCGCAGGCGCGGAAGCGCATCGCCATCCCGTTCTGCCGTTGATCCTTGGCGTTGATTGCGCTGGCGTGGTGGATGCGGTGGGCGAAGGCGTAACCCGTTTCAAGGTCGGCGATCACGTCGCCTCGGCGGGAGCCATGCCGCTCGAGCCCTGCGCTGAGGATGGCGTGGGCTATGCCGGGCCGCAGGGGATGATGGGCATCAAACGGCCGGGCGGCTTCGCCGAACTCGTTTGCGTTCCTGCCTTCAAGACCAATCTGCTGCCGACGAACCTGGATTTCCATGAGGCGGCGGTGGTCATGCGCCATTGCCCAACCGCCTGGAACCTCCTGTGCAACGTCGCGCAGTTGAAGGCGGGCGAATGGGTGCTGGTGATGGGCGCCAGCGGCAATCTCGGCTCCGTCGGTATCCAGATCGCCAAGAACGTCATCGGCGCGAATGTGATCTGCACTGCGGGCGGACGGGCGCGGGCTGATTCCGGGCTGGAGCTCGGCGCCGATCACGCCATCGATTATGCGAGCGAGGATCTGACCGCCGAGGTCATGCGCATCACCGG
>CANBVC010000265.1 GCA_947372795.1 Beijerinckiaceae bacterium | reverse complement strand
ATGATCGGCATTTCCGGCAGGACGGCGGCGCCAAAGCCTGGCGGATCCTCGACGAAACGGGTCGTGGCGCGGACAAGGCGCAGATAGCCGACGGCGAGGAGCCCCAGAAGGCTCTGCGCCGCTGCGCTTCGTCCTAATTGCTTCAGCATTGCGGGTTCCGCCGGTCGAGCCGGTAGACGCTTACCGCAAGACTCAGCTGGGGTCCATGAAACGGTGCATATGGACGATGAAATAGCGCATCTGCGCATTGTCCACGGTCATCTGCGCCTTGGCTTTCCAGGCCGAATAGGCGCTGGCGTAATTGGGGAAAATGCCGACGACGTCGATCTGCGACGTGTCCTTGAATTCGGTTGCGTCGAGGGACTTCAGCTCGCCGCCGAAGACCAGGTGAAGCAATTGCTTGGATTCGCGCGTATGTTCGCTGTCGCTCATCGTCTTTTCCGGTCGTGGTGATTGTGGGGCGAGGCCCGTTTGGATGTCAGCCCTGCGCGCGCTCGAGCGACTGCCGGAGGATGGCCGTCAACTCGTTCTTCAACTGGCCGGGAGCCGCGCCGAGGAGGCCGTGGCGCGTGACTGGCCGGTTGTAGATTGGCGGGAGGCCTTCCGGATTGAACAGCCCACCGCCAGCTTCCTGCAGAATGATGTCAGCCGCAGCTATATCCCAATCGCAAGCGTTGGTCGAGGCCAAGCCTGCGTCAAGGCTACCTTCCGCAACCCTTGCAATACGATAGGCGAGAGAAGGGATACGGGGCTCGACCTGGAAATCCATGCCGGAGGTCGCGAGGTCCCGCAGCATCTGTGCGGGACCTGCGATGATGCCACCGGCGAGGCCGGGCCGGGTGGAGGCAGTTATCGGCTGGTCATTGAGAAAGGCGCCGCCGTTCCTCGTGGCCACAAAGGTTTTCTCAAGCGCTGGCAGATGGATGATGCCAGCCACCGGCCGCCCTTGCTCCACAAGGGCGATGGAGACCGCCCAGCGGGCGTCGCCAGACATGAAGGCGCGGGTTCCGTCGATGGGATCGACGATGAAAACGAGGTCGCGCGTGAGCCTTTGCGGATCGTCGATGGTCTCTTCTGAGAGCCATCCGGCCTGCGGCAGGGCGCTGCGCAGCGCCTCCGTCAGAAAAGCGTCCACCGCGTGATCAGCCTCGGTGACGGGGGAGCCGCCTTCCTTGCTGTCGATGCGAGCGGTGGTTTTGGCGCCGGGACGGAAATAATCGCGTGCGATGGAGCCGCCTTGCAGCGCCGCTAACGTCATCGCTTCCAAGAGGCCCTTGTCCACGCGCGCCCTCAATCGTCTGGCCCTTTCACATAATTGTAAATTTAGGCGCTTTGCGCGGCTGTGGCAAAGACCTCAACGGATCGAAGCGCCTCCAAACCCGCCGGTGATGCGCAGGCGGTCGCGCAGGGGCGCATCCTGTACAGAGACGAAACCCTGCATTGGCTCGTCCGAGCCCGCACGCCGGGCGGAAGGCGCGACCCGCAGTCTTTCGCTCACCTTCACGCAATTGCCCGGCGCAGGACCGGCCACGAAGCCCTGTCCATAGCTGGCGCAAATGCGATTCGCCTTGTCGCGCGGATCTTGCAGCTCCTGCGCCATGGTCATAGGCGCCGCCACCACGCAGGCCGCCTGCGCGAGGCAAAAGCAATAGTGCCGAAACGTTCTGGACATCGAGGAACTCGCTAGATCAGGGACGCTGCGAACCGTTACGTCAGAGCCTTCATGTGCGCTTTGCTTCGTGGCGAGAACATGGCCCAGCTCATGGGGGACCCAAGGTTATCCCCCGAAAGCCGCCTGAACGACGGCCAGAGCCGCCACCGCCGCTGTGTCCGCTCGCAGGATGCGCGGCCCCAGCGAAATCGCCAGAGTCTGCTCCATCCCCATGAGCATGGCGCGTTCTGAAGGGTCGAAGCCGCCTTCGGGGCCGATCAATACGGCGAGCGCAGAACCCGGCTGCGCCCGCGCCCGCAGGGCGGCGACAGGATCGCTCATGGCCGCGTCCTCATCGCAGAAGACAAGCAGCCGGTCCTGCGGCCACTGCGCCAGAGTCTTTTCGAGGGCGCGGGGCTCCTCGATTTCCGGCAGGGTTAGGATGCCACATTGTTCCGCCGCCTCAATGACATTGGCGCGCATGCGCTCGAGGTTCACGCGATTGGCCTGGGTGCGCCGGGTGAGCACCGGCCGTAACCGTGACGCTCCCATTTCCACTGCTTTTTGAACCATATAGTCGAGGCGCGCGTGTTTCAGCGGCGCGAAGAGATAGTCAAGGTCCGGCCCTGCCACCTGCGGCCGAAGCAGCTCTTCGATGTCGAGTGAGGCTGACTTGCGCCCTGTGTCGGCAAGCACCGCGCGCCATTCGCCCTCGCGTCCGTTGAAGATGATGATGCTGTCGCCCGCCCCGAGCCGCAGGACATTGAGCAGATAATTGGCCTGCTCGCGGCTGAGGTCGATCCTTGCGCCCTTTCCGAGCGGCGCATCGACGAACAGGCGCTGGGCGGCGAAGTCGTAGCGGGACACGGCGAGCTCCTTGGAAACGGGCAGGGTTCTATAGCGCGTGAAGAGCGCGGGCGGAACCTGCGCCATTAAGCCGCCTCTTTCGTGGCTCATCGAGCGTGGCCGGGTTGTGAGGGGGCGGGGCGCTTGCTATCAAGGTTTTCCCACGAGCTTCGCGAACGCCGGGGTCAAACGAGGATGCGGCATCGATGTTTCTGGTTGGACGTTTTTTTGTTCCCGTGATCGGCTTCGCCGCGACCCTGTGCCTGACGGCTCCCGCCTCGGCCCAATCGATGCTTGGCGCACCCGGCCTGTCGCCAATTGCCCCGGGCGCGTCCGGCGCGCCTCAATCGGGCTTCTCCGCCCCGCAGGCGGCCGCGCCCGTGCCCGTCTCAAGCTGCGAAACGGAGATGAGCGTTTTTCAGGAGCGTCGCCAGACGCATATCGAAGCCCTGAACAAAATCGTCGCGGCCGGCAAGGGTAAGGTCGATCCCATCGCCTCTTGCCCCAAGCTGCGGTCGCTGGTTTCCGTGGAAGGCGAAATGCGCGCCTGGATGGTCAAGCAAAAGGCTTGGTGCAACATCCCCGATGACGTCGTCGAGGGGATGAAAGAGGGTACCGCCAAGACCGCCCAGATCGCTGAGCGCGCCTGCGAGGCCGCCGCCCAGATGAAGCGTCAGCAGCAGCAGCCCGCCGTGGGCGCCGCGCCCGCCATGAAGCTGCCCTCCGGTCCTCTGTGAGCGAGCCGCTTCGGCTTCCCGATTCTATCAACAGTCGCCTGCTGAGGCTTGCGCCCGCCTCGTGGCTGCCTTTCATCCAGCTCGCCCGGATCGACCGGCCGATTGGCTGGCAGTTGTTGCTGCTGCCTTGTTGGTGGTCGGCGGCTCTTGCCGGCGTCGCGCAACAACGCGGCCCGGATCTTTGGCATCTCACGCTCTTTCTCATCGGCGCGATCGCCATGCGCGGCGCGGGCTCGACCTATAACGACCTTGTTGACCGCGAAATCGACGCGCAGGTGGAGCGCACCCGCAATCGCCCCCTGCCATCGGGCCGCGTGACCTCGCGCGCGGCCAAGGTTTTTATGGTCGCCCAATCGCTCGTCGGCGCCATTGTGCTCTTTTCGCTCAACTGGTTTTCGGTGGGGCTGGGGCTCGCTTCTTTGCTGATCGTGGCGGCCTATCCCTTCATGAAGCGCGTCACCTCTTGGCCCCAAGCGGTGCTGGGGCTCGCCTTCGCCTATGGCGGGCTGATGGGCTGGGCGGCGGCCATAGGCTCGCTCGCGGCTCCCGCCTGGCTGATCTATGGCGCGGCCATCGCCTGGACCGTGGCCTATGACACGATCTATGCGCTGCAGGATGCGCGCGACGACGCCATCGTGGGGGTGCGCTCCACGGCGCGGCTTTTTGGCGGGCGTGTGCGCCTCGGCGTGGCGGGTTTTTACGCGGCTTCTGTGATCATGGCTCTGGCGGCGGTGGCGCTGGTTGGCGGCGGCGCCTTCGCCCTTGCAGGCGTCGCATG
>CANBVC010000264.1 GCA_947372795.1 Beijerinckiaceae bacterium | reverse complement strand
CCTGTCGAAACTTAAACGGAACGCGGCCGTGCGCAAGGCCGCGCATCGCGCGGGTATAAGCGGACCACTTGGGCGCCTAGCGGAACTTATTGGCCAACACGACTGTTTTTCGCAGGTCAGACAGAAGAGGCCAGACTGGAGATGGCAATGCAAGGCGACCCCAAGGCCGCAACAGAAACTTCGCCCTCCGACGCACAGGCGCCCACATCGCCGATGGACGTAGCCTCGTCCGCGCGGGACCTTTTGGATAAGCCGATCAATACCGGCGTCGATTTCGTGGAAGGCCTGGCCCGTTCCGCGCGCGGCTTTGCAGATGATCTTGATGGCGACGCGCCGCAGTTGGCCAAAATGGTGCGCCGCGCCGCCAGCACGGCTGAGGATCTCTCCCACGACATACGCGACAAATCCATTGAGGAACTGGTTCAATCGGCTCAGGATTTTGCCCGTCACCAGCCCGCGCTCTTTGTTGGTGTCGCTGCGGCTGCAGGTTTTCTGCTCGCCCGGTTCGTGAAGGCGGGGATGGGAGCGCCCACGTCGCTGCGCTCCCCCCGGTCGGCCGCCGCCAACCCTGCGTCCACTGTTCAGCAAAGCGCGAGGACTTTCCATGACGCATGAGACCTATGGGCGCGTATCGGCCGTCAACCTCGTCGCCGACGCCTTCAACGATTTCTCTGATCTGCTGAGCAAGGAAATGCGCCTCGCCAGCGCTGAAATGTCGAGCGCGGTGACGACGAGCATTCGCGCTAGCGCAGTCATGGTGGTGGGCGGCGCCTTTTTGTTCATGGCGCTGTTGATCGCGATGGGCGGCCTCGCGCTCGTCATCGCGACCTACGGTTTTACCTTGCATGCGGCGAGTTTCATGGTGGCCGGAGGCATAGCGGTGATCGGCTTGATCCTGATCTCCTATGCGCGTGCGCAGATGTCCGCCCGCAATTTGGCGCCCACCCGCGCGGTCGGACAGATGCGCGAAGCGATCCGCACAGCGAAGGAGCAGATGAGATGAGCAATCAGTGGCGAAATGAAAGGTTCACGCAGCGCGGCTCAGGCCTTGGAGAGTTCATGTCCGACACGATGCGCAACCGGCCAGAAGCCTTGCTCCTGATGGCTGCAGGGGCCGCGCTTCTGATGACGCGGGGGCGGGGGTTTGGCCTCTCCGACATCGTGTCTGGCGCAAGGGAGGCGACGCATTTTGATGAAGGGATGCACGCTGTAGCCGACACCGCAGCACAGACCGCGTCCAGCGTGCGCGAGCGTGTGGGGACGCAAGTCGAGGAGCTTCGCGATACTGTCGGCGAATATGCCGAGCGCACGGCCCACCAGGTGCAGGAAGGAAGCGAGGCGCTCATGGATACGGCGGGGGAGACGATCGATCGCGCTCGCTCCAGCCTCCAGGAGAATTTCAACTATATGCTGCGCGAACAGCCGCTCATGCTTGGGGCGCTGAGCTTGGCGGCTGGCGTCGCCATCGGCGCCGCTCTGCCACGAACCATCTTTGAAAAAGACGCGATGCGTCTGGCTCGCCAGCCTTTGAGGCAGGACCGTCGCGAGAGGTTCAGGTCAGCGGTTGGCGAGGCGGCTCAGACAGCGCGGGAAAACTTGGCTGGGCGGTCGAGCGAGGCTGGCGAGGCGCGCGAAACGCAGACGAAAACGCCTTCCCAGTCCTCCTGATTTCACTTTCCGACTTTACCGTGCGCGAGGCCTCCATGACCCATTCTGCCATGCTTGACGAATTGGAACGGGATGTGGAGCGCGCTCGCGCGCGTCTTGCTGAAGATATAGCCCGCCTGCGCAGTCCCGCCACCCTGTCCCATGCGAGGGCTGATCTGGTGGCCCGCGCGACGGATTATAAAGATCAGTTTGTGGAGCGGGTCAGCGATGCGGTGAGCGATCGTGCGCAGAGCTTCACCGAGGTCTTGCGCAGGCAGGCGCAGGAAAATCCTGCGGCGGTCGCGGTGATGGGGGCTGGCCTCGCCTGGCGCCTGTGGAAGAAGCCGCCGGTCGCCACCCTGCTTCTGGGCGCGGGTCTCGCCAGCCTTTTGGCGGGCCGCGGCGAGGGCCGAATGGCCGAGCCTGGAGGGCTCATTGAATCCATGCGCGGCGTCAACCGCGCTACCCACGATTTCACAGATCGTGCAAGCGATGTTGCAGGAGACCTCGCGCATCGGGCGAAGGATTTCAGCGATCAGGCTGCGTCCACCCTCAATGAAGCTGCAGATCGCGCCAGTGTCGCCTTCGCCGATCTGAACCAGCACCAGCGCGAGGCCTTACGCGAAAATCCGGTTGCGGTCAGTTTCGCGGCCATGGCGCTGGGGGCGGCGCTGGCTTTGGCGATGAACCGTCGCACATGAAAACGGCGCGCTATTGAAAGCGCGCCGTCTGATCTTCAGACCGTGGTCTGCGGCACGCCGCGCTTGGCCTTGAGGCCCTCGCGCGCTCCCTCCTTGAAATGCTCGTCGCGTGGCAGAAGCGTTGCGCAGGAACGCACCTTCTGATGCTCCACATCGACGCCGGGCGGGACGATGCCCTTTTCAGCCAGCGCCTTGGCGGCGCGGATCAAGCGATGGCGCGCCATGATGATGCCGTTGTCGCAGCCAACAAGGTTTTCCTTGGTGCGGTCTACGATGGGGCCCATGCTTTCCTGCAGGGAGCCGTCCTGAATGGCGATGCCGGAAATGCCGCTATATTCGCGTCCTTCCTTCTGCGCCTGACGATCCATGAGGTAATCATTGGTCTTGTTGGCCAGCGGGATATAGGTGCCGGGAACATAGGCGCAATGTACGCCCTTGCCCGCCTTCATCGCCGCGCGTTCGTCTGCGCTCAAGGCGCGTGTGGGGTGATAGTCATAGCTCCAGGCCCAGCAGCTGTGATCGTCGATCGGCACCCAGAAATGGCCGTGCATGGGATGGTCGCCGCGCGGGGGAACGGCGGTATAGCAGGGCATGACCCATGGGGTGATGCGCCAGTAATATTGATCATCCTCCGCATTGCGTCGCGCGCCGATGAAGAGACCGCCCGGCGCTTCGGTGACTTCGAACACGGGAGCGAGATCCCCGAAATTATATTTGTTGCCGCCCGCGCCCTTGAAGAGCGGGTCGGAATTCACGTTGCCGCTGTGCAGCCAGGAAACATGGGACGAATCGATGCCGCCTTCCATGGATTGCAGCCAGTTGCTGTCCTGGAAGCGCTTCGACATGTAGCTCTGTTCGCGCGGCACCACGGCGAACTCGAATTCGGGTAGTTCGGGCTGGCGCTCGGGCGCGCCCATATAGGTCCACAGAACCCCGCCGCGCTCGACGAGCGGATAGGACTTCAGCTTGATCTTTTTCGCATAGCCGGACTCGGAAGGTTCTGAGGGCACATCCACGCATTGGCCGTTCACATCGAATTTCCAGCCGTGGTAGGGGCAGCGCAGCCCGCATTCTTCGTTGCGGCCGAACCAGAGCGAGGCGCCGCGATGGGGGCAGAATTCGTCCATGAGGCCGTAGCGCCCTTGCGTGTCGCGGATGGCGATAAGGCGCTCGGACAGGATCTTCACCCGCACCGGGGGGCAGTCGTTCTCGGGCAGTTCTTCCGCCAGCAAAACCGGCATCCAGTAGCAACGGAAGAGGTCGCCCATGGGGGTTCCCGGTCCGGTCTGGGTGATGAATTCATTCTGTTCCTTCGACAGCATCTGGTCGGCTCCTGGCGAGTGAAGATATGTTTCGCATAGGGGAACAGGGTTCCTTTATGGAAAACGGTTTCGGCAGATAAGCCAATGCGTCCTCGCGTGGCCTTGCGCCAAATCAATGTGCGCTGCAGCGAGGTGGATGGCGCCATAGCGACGTCTGTGGATTGCCTGCCCCGCGCGCCCTGCTACATTGCCGCAACAGCAAACGGTGTCCCCTGAGCGGGCGGAGGAAATGCGATGCAGAGATTGGCGGGTAAGGTGGCGATCGTGACGGGGGCGTCGCAGGGCATTGGCGCGACTTTGGCGCGCGGGCTCGCAGCCGCAGGCGCGAAGATCGTCATCGCCGATGTGGCCGACGG
>CANBVC010000263.1 GCA_947372795.1 Beijerinckiaceae bacterium | reverse complement strand
AATGAGTTGTGCGCTGATACATCTCGGGCCAGGTCTTGCGCTGGCGTGAGACCTTCATCGGAAAGACCGTGACATGGCAGGTCTGCTGCGTCCCGTTCTTCATGCGCTTGACGTAGTGATAGACGCCGACAGGCTCCTTGCCGATCTTGCCGACCACGCCCGCCTCCTCCAGCGCCTCCTGCGCGGCGGCGGCATGGGGTTTGCGACCCTTCATCGGCCAGCCCTTGGGCAGGACCCACCGCCCGCTTTCGCGCGAAGAGATCAGGAGAACCTCGACCTCGTCAGCTATACGGTAAGGCAGCGCCGCATATTGGCGTCGCAGCGCGTCCGGGGTCCAAAATTTGGGCTTGTCGGTCCTCATCCCATCAAGGCCCCGCCAGTCCGACGAGCCAATAGGCCAGCGCGGCGATGCTGGCCGAAGCCGGCATGGTGACGATCCAGGCGGTTACGATGTCCTTGGCGACGTTCCAACGCACCGCCGAAACGCGTTTGGCCGAGCCTACGCCGATGATGGCGCCGGTGATCGTGTGGGTGGTGGAGACGGGCACACCGAAATGTGTCGCCAGAAACAGGGTGATCGCGCCGCCAGTTTCGGCGCAGAACCCCTGCATGGGAGAGAGGCGCGTGATCTTGGACCCCATCGTATGCACGATTCGCCATCCTCCGAAGAGCGTGCCCAGCCCCATGGCCGCCTGACAGGAAATCACGACCCAGAACGGCACGTTAAATTCCCCCTCCATTTGGCCCTGAGAATAGAGCAGGACTGCGATAATGCCCATGGTCTTTTGCGCATCGTTGCCGCCGTGGCCAAGCGAATAAAGCGAGGCCGACACGAATTGCATGGAGCGGAAGACATTATCGACGGAATGCGGCATGGCCCGCACAAAGATCCACGACACGGCAAGCATCAGCGTGAGGGCGAGCGCAAAGCCAATCGCAGGCGAAAAGAAGATCGCGCCGGACGTCTTGAGCAGTCCGCTCCAGACGATCACATCAAGGCCGCCCTTGGCGGTTCCCGCGCCCACAAGGCCGCCAATCAGCGCATGGGAGCTGGATGATGGAATGCCCGCGATCCAGGTGAGCACGTTCCAGACGATGGCGCCGGTGAGCGCGCCAAAGATCACGCGCGGATCCACAGCGTCGACGGAGACGATGCCCTTGCCAACCGTCTGCGCCACGCTGAGACCGAAGACGAGAAAGGCGATGAAGTTGAAGAAAGCCGCCCAGAAGACTGCATATTGCGGCCGCAACACGCGCGTCGAAACGATGGTCGCGATGGAGTTCGCCGCATCGTGCAGGCCGTTCAGAAAGTCGAACAGCAGGGCGACGAAGATGAGGCCGTAGAGAAGGTGCAGGCTTATGGTCAAAGGACGCCTCGCTCTACAGATGTTCGATGACGATGCCGTTGACCCGGTTCGCCACATCCTCGAAACGGTCCGCGACCTTTTCAAGATGGCTGTAGATTTCCGTGCCGACGATGAAGGCCATGGGATCGGAATGGCGGTGGATCTGGAATAGACGCTTCAGCCCATCGTCATGCAATTGGTCGGTCGCCTCTTCAATGCGCACCATCTCTTGCGCGAGTTGCGTAAGCTTCGTGGCTTCGCGGCGCATGTGCTGCAAGGCGCCTACGATCTCGACGGTCAGATGCGCAGCGCGCACGATCAGGTCGCCCATCTCGCGCATCTGCGGATCGAATTCGGTCACCTCATAAAGAGTGATGGCCTTGGCGGTCTGCTGCATCTGGTCGATGGCGTCGTCCATCGAGCTGATGAGGTCTTGAATGTCGATGCGGTCGAAGGGCGTGATGAAGGTGCGGCGCACCGCCAGCATGACCTCATGGGTGATCTCGTCCGCCTCATGCTCGCGCTGGAAGATTTCCTCGCAGCGGGCGGCGATATCGGGGCCGCCGTCGAGCAGGCGACGCAAGGCCTCGGCCCCGGCCACCAGGGTCGTGGAATGACGGTTGAAATAGTCGAAGAACTTTTCCTCGCGCGGCATCAGCGCCTGGAACCAACCGAGCATCATCGTCTCCGGATCATATTGCGCGCCGGGTCTACCGGTGGGCTTTCTGGCGCGCAACCTATCCCTAACGCAGGCCACTAGAAAGAACGCCGTCCGCTTGCCTGTGGACATCCTGCGCCAGTTGCTCACATTAGGGCTCGCTAAAAGGATCAGGAGACGCTGGTGCCCACTTTTCTCAATCCCCCGACGCTTGCCACCCCCGGCTCCCGCTTTTCGCAAGGCGTTCTGGCGCGTGCTGACGCGCGGCGGCTGATTCTGTCGGGTCAGGTGGCCACGCGTCCCGACGGCTCAATGGCGCAGGGGCTCGAGGCGCAAACCAATCTGGTCTTCGACAATATCGAGGCATTGCTGGCGGCTGCCGATATGGATCTGTCGCATCTGGTGAAGCTTGTGATTTATTGCGCCGCCCCCGGCGGGGCCGATGTTGTGCGGGCGATTCGCAACAAACGCCTCGGCGCCCATGCGCCCGCCAGCACCTTCGTCTATGTGGCGGGATTGGCCAATCCGGCTTATCTGGTTGAAATCGAAGGCGAGGCCCTGCAGGAGGCGTGAACATGAGCGAAGCCAAGTCCATCGTGCTTAACGTGACCGGCATGACCTGTCAGGGCTGCGTCAATTCGGTCACTCGCATCGTCAGGCGCCTCGACCCTGCGGCCGAGGTCGTGATCGATCTGCCGAGTGGTCGTCTTGAGGCCAAGACGGGCGCTTCCTCGCAAGCTCTCACCGACGCCATTTGCGCTGCTGGCTATGGTGCGCAGGCGGCCTGAATTCCTGAGTGGTCCGGAGATGGCGGAGGCGCTATCATGGCGCCTGCTCCGATAGGGTGAGACATGAACCGTTTTGAACGACGTCCCGGCGCGACCGGCGAAGCCGAGGTGGAATTTCTCGATGGCGATTTCCGCATCGTGAAGCCGGGCGCCTTTGTGCGCTGCGCCGTCACCAAAGAGCCGATCCCGATCGATGAGCTGCGCTATTGGGATGTGGGCGCTCAGGAAGCCTATTCATCGCCGCAGGCGAAGCTTGAGCGCCTGCAGGTGAATATCAAGCTCTAAGTCCGGCGAGCAGGGCGCACAGGCCCGCTTCGTCCTCAAGCGCCAGCCGCACCGTCAGGGTCAATAGCTGCTGCGCTGCAGGGCCAAGGCGCGCCGCGTCTTTCTCCGTCGTCACCAAGGCGGCGCCTCGCCGTTTGGCGCGTGCGTGAAGTCCGGCGATTTCGCGCGGTGTGAAGGCGTGATGGTCCGGAAAGGCTTCGGTCTCCACGACCTCGGCGCCCAGCGCGCGCAACGTGTCGAAAAATTTCTCCGGCCGTCCGATCCCTGCGAAGGCCAGAACCTCGCGGCCAGCAAGGCCCATCGCCATGCCGGGCTCCGGGGCGAGTGAGGCGTGTAGCGCAGGCTTGCCCAAGGCTTTTGCGGCCAGCGCCATGGCCTGTCCCGGCGCGCCTTCGCCGATCACCACGAGAGCGTCAACGTGCGGCCATTGAAAGGGCAGGGGCGCGCGAAGTGGGCCTGCGGGCACGCAAAGGCCATTGCCGACACCCACTGCGCCATCGACCACCGCGATCCGCAGGGCCTTGGTCAGGGCCGGGTTTTGGAGCCCATCGTCCATGACGATCACATCGGCGCCCGCAGCGACGCAGGCGCGCGCGCCTTCCAGCTTGTCGGCTGCGACCACGCAAGGGGCGATGGCGGCGAGCAGCAAGGGTTCATCGCCAACCTCAGCAGCCTTGTCGAGGGCCTTGTCCACGAGACGCGGCTTGTCGGCCGACGAGCCAGAGCCGCGCGACAGAAAGACGGGCCTTCGCCCCAGCGCCAGCAGCTGTTGCGCGACGGCTATCGCGGTCGGCGTCTTGCCTGCGCCGCCCGCGACGAAATTGCCGATGCAGATCACTGGCGGGCCTGGGTCTTCGCCCGCGCGGCTCATGCGCCGGGCTGTAAGCGCGCCATAGACGGCGCCAAAAGGCGACAGCAGGCGCGCTGTGGGCGTTGGTTTTTCTCGCCACCAGAAAGCCGGGG
>CANBVC010000262.1 GCA_947372795.1 Beijerinckiaceae bacterium | reverse complement strand
CTCGCGCGGGAGCCTGATCTCCTGCTCCTCGATGAACCAACGGCCGATCTTGATCCCGCCGCCACGCGCGCCGTTGAACAGATCATCGCCGACGCGGCCGCCGGGGGCACGAAAATCCTCATGGTTTCCCACGACGCCGCACAGGTCCGTCGGCTTGCGGGCGACGTACACTTCCTTGTGAAGGGAAGCTTGCGCGAGAGCGCGCCAGCGATCACATTCTTCAGCGAATCCGCTTCGCCTCTGGCGCAAAGCTTCTTGCGCGGCGATTTGGTTATGGAACCCGCGTTATGATGAAATTTCTTCCCGCCCTCGCGCTCGTCGCCATGACCCTGACGGGCGCAGCAGCGCAAGAAAAATCCATCACTGTGGCGTCCACGACCTCAACGCAGGATTCCGGGCTCTTTTCCTACCTACTGCCGATTTTCAAGGCCAAAACCGGCGTTGACGTGAAAGTCATCGCGCAGGGCACCGGCCAGGCGCTGGACACTGGACGGCGCGGGGACGCGGACGTTCTTTTCGTTCACGCCAAGCCGCAGGAGGAGGACTTCGTCGCGCAGGGTTTTGGCGTCGCGCGCTTTGACGTGATGTATAACGACTTCGTCTTGATCGGCCCTGCAAGCGATCCAGCAGGCGTCAAGGGCTCGAAAGACATCGCCACGTCGCTTGTGAAGATCCAGTCGCAGGGCGCGCCATTCGTCTCCCGCGGCGACAAGTCGGGGACCCATGCGGCCGAGCTTGCGCTCTGGAAAGAGGCGGGCGTCGACCTCGCCGCAAAGCGCGGCGCCTGGTATCGCGAGATCGGGCAGGGGATGGGCGCAGCGCTCAACACCGCCAAGGCGATGGAAGCCTATGTTCTGGCTGATCGCGCCACATGGATTTCCTTCAAGAACAAGGATGGCTTGACCGTCGCGGTGGAAGGCGATCAGCGGCTCTTCAATCAGTATGGCGTCATCCTCGCGAGCCCGACCAAATTTGCATGGGTGAAGAAGGAGCCTGGGCAGACCTTCATCGATTACATCCTGTCCCCGGAAGGCCAAAAAACCATCGCTGATTATAAGATAGAAGGTCAGCAGTTGTTTTTCCCGAATGCGAAACGATAGGGAGAACCGGCAGGAAATCCGGGTGCTGACGTCGCTGGACGCGGCGCTCGCCCTGCTGCTGGACAAGCTCAGCCCAGTCACTCCCCTGCGCGTGGACATCAGCGCGGCGCGGGGCCGTATTTGCGCCGATCCATTGATCGCCCCGCTTCATCCCCCGCAAGCCCTGGCCTTGCGTGATGGCTGGGCTTTGCGCGCGGACGAGATCATCGGCGCCTCAAACTATGCGCCGGTGGCGCCATCTGCGCCTCCCTTAGCGGTTGAGGCGGGAGACGCGCTGCCTCCAGGATATGATTGCGTCATCGACTCCCATGGCGTCGAATTTCTTGGCCCCTTGACGCAGGTCATGACCGACGCTCCGCCCGGCGCCAATGTACGTCGCCCCGGCGAGGATGCGGGCTCGGGACAGATATTGCTGGCGCAGGGACATCGCCTGCGCGCCACTGATCTTGCCTGCGCAGCGATGCTTCATCTGACCCATATTCGCATTCGACAGCCCCATGTCCTGATCGTGGAGCCGCCCGCGCGCGACGGCGCAAATTCCACGCGTCAGTTTCTTCTGAACGCCATCGCCTCAGCTGGCGCGCGTGTCACCTTGAAACAAAGCCCAGACCGGTCCGCGCAATCCATCGCAGCGGTTCTTTCGCAATCAGCTGCAGACCTTGTTCTTCTGCTCGGCGGCACAGGCTCGGGCGCCAGCGACCACGCCATCGCAGCGCTGCGACTTTGCGGGCAGGTGCATCTTCACGGCATAGCCCTCGAGCCCGGCCGAACCGCAGCCATCGCCACCGTGGCGAATACGCCGGTGATCGCAATTCCCGGCCTCTTCGAACATGCTTTCGGCGCCTGGCTTGGCCTTGTGCGCCCTGCCCTTGATCGCTTGACGCTGCGCCAACGGCAAGAGCCCCTGCGATTGCCCCTGGCGCAAAAGATTTCATCATACGTCGGCCTTGCAGAGGTTGCGCTGCTGCGGCGCAAGGGCGATCGTTTCGCGCCCCTTGCCGTGGGCGAACTGCCCCTGCAATGTCTTTTCGCCGCAACCCACGCCACGATCATTGGCGCGGGCGCGGAAGGCCACGTAGCGGGGGAATTTATCGAGGCCTTTGCGGTTGCAGAGGCGGAGTGACAGCATGAGCCAAGGCGCGGGCGTGCAAACGCAAGAACAATTCCTGTCGATCCTGTCGCGCGAAGAGGCGATGGCGCGGTTCGACGCAGCACTCTTTCCGCGCAATTTGCGCCATGAGACCGTGTCTCTGCGGGAGGCGCTTGGCCGCACCGTAGCGCAAGACATCCTCGCGCCTGTCGATACGCCGCCCTTTGACCGTTCGAATGTCGATGGCTTTTGCCTGCGCGCCGCGGACGCGACCGGGGCCAGTGAAGCGACGCCTGTGCGGCTGACGCTCAACGGCGAGATCATCGCCTGCGGCGTGGCGCCTCAACTGCGCGTGACCCAAGGCTCCGCCACGCCCATCGCCACCGGTGGTCCCCTGCCGCGCGGGGCGGATGCGGTCGTGATGATCGAACAGACGCGCCCCGCAGGCGCTGACGCCATAGAGCTGCGTCGCCCAGCGACGCCCGGACAATTCATTTCCTATGCGGGCTCCGACATGGCGCGCGGCGAAACGGTGGTGCGCGCGGGAACTGTCATCAGCGCCCGTGAAATCGGCATGCTGGCGGCCTGCGGGGTTGGACAGGTCGACGTCGTCGCCAGACCTCGCGTCGCGATCCTCTCCACCGGCGATGAACTCGTCCAACCCGGCGCGCCCCTCGGCCCTGCGCAAATACACGACGCCAATGGTCCGATGGTGGCGGCCGCCGTGGCTGAAAATGGCGGCGATCCATCTTTTCTCGGCGCGATCCGCGATGAAGAAGCAGCCCTTGAAGCCGCCATGCGCAAGGCGCTCGACGGCGCGGATATGCTGCTTTTGTCGGGCGGCACCTCGAAGGGTGCGGGCGACCTGACCTATCGGATCATCGCCCGGCTCGGCGCGCCCGGCGTCATCGCCCATGGCGTCGCGCTCAAGCCCGGCAAACCGCTCTGCCTCGCGGTCTGCGATGGCAAGCCCGTGGTCATTCTGCCGGGCTTTCCCACCTCCGCCATGTTCACTTTCCACGATATGATCGCGCCCGTTTTGCGGCGCATGGCTGGCCTGCCAGCTCGCACGGAAACCATCATACAGGCGCGCCTGCCCGTACATGTCGCCTCGGAACTCGGCCGCACGGAATTTGTCATGGCCGCCCTCGTGGATGGAAAAGATGGCCTGCTCGCCTATCCAACCGGCAAGGGCTCCGGCGCAGTCACCTCCTTCACGCAAGCGGACGGCTACGTGAAGATCGACGCGTTGGCCGATCATGCGCCTGCTGGCAGCCTTGTGGACGTGACGCTTTTCAGCCCGCATCTGCGATTGCCGGACCTCACCATCATCGGCAGTCATTGCACGGGGCTTGATCTCATCACCGGGCCATTGATGGCGGCCGGACAGCAGGTGCGCGTCATCGCCGTCGGCAGCCTTGGGGGTCTGGCGGCGGCCAGACGCGGCGAATGCGACCTCGCGCCCATCCACCTCTTCGACGACAAGAGCGAAACCTATAACCAGCCCTTCCTCACCGAGGGTCTCGAACTCATTCCCGGCTGGCGGCGCATGCAGGGCATCGTCTATCGGCGCGATGACCTTCGTTTTGCGGGCCTCGACGCTCGCGCCGCAGTGGCGATGGCCCTTCGCGACGACACATGCCAGATGGTCAATCGCAATCAGGGCGCAGGCACGCGCATCCTGCTCGACCGGCTCTTGAGCGGCGCAAGGCCAGAGGGCTACTGGAACCAGCCCAAATCCCACAACGCAGTCGCCGCCGCCGTCGCGCAGGGGCGCGCAGACTGGGGCATGACAATCGAACCTGTCGCCAAAGCCTATGACCTCGGCTTTCTGCCCTTCGCTGAGGAGCATTACGATCTGGCGCT
>CANBVC010000261.1 GCA_947372795.1 Beijerinckiaceae bacterium | reverse complement strand
CTGCGCCATTGCACGCTCTACACCACGGTCGAGCCTTGCCCCATGTGTTCCTTCGCGGCGCGCGAGACGCGGATCGCGCGCGTGGTTTTCGGGATCTATTCGCCGCTCATGGGCGGCCATTCGCGCTGGGATGTGCTGGCTGACGCCTCGCTGTCTGGGCGTATGGGCGAGGTCTTCGCCGCCCCGCCACAGGTGCGCGGCGGGGTTCTCGCTGATGAGGTGGCGCGGCTGTGGCGTGGCGCCCATCCGCTCGCCTGGTGCGTCATTCGCTGGCGCGGCGTGTTCCGGTTGGCGCCGCAAGCGCCATCGGACGTTCAGGCCTAATCCTCCACCCGCAGGCGGTGGAAGCCGAGCTTTTCGTGAACCGGCAGGTCCGAAACGCAAAAGATCATCGCGTCTTCACCGGGTTCATGGCGCACCGCGTGCCAGCCAGGCGCCACAAACACGTCGCCCCGGCTCCAGCTGAAGCTTTCATCGCCAATTCGTGAACTACCCGAACCGCTCACCACGGCGAAGATCTGGTTTTCGGTGGAGCGAAGCAGCCTGCCGCTGCGTCCACCTTCCATCTTTTCCATGAAAAGCGCTGTCGTGGGCATGGAGGGCGCGTCGAGCCGGATGCGCAGGCGTCCATGTTCATCGGGCTGCGCCTGCGCCAACTGCGCCTGCATGGCCTCCATGGTGAAGACGAAGGGGCTCTCGCGCGTCGTCTGCGCTGCAGACTGCAACCCCTCCCATAGGTCAAGAAACATGGGCTCGAGCAGTTGCACCAGCGGCACATCAAGAAAATCAATCCAGTAGCCGGGCATTGAGCCCTCGTTGCCATGGCCGTGCCAGCTCATGCCCGGGGTGAGCAAGACATCCCCCGGCTGCATGTCGATGCGCACGCCGTCCACCACCGTGTAGCAACTGTCCGCCACGTCGAGCACAAGGCGCAGCGCATTGGGCGAATGGCGATGGGTGCGCGCCTTCTCGCCCGGCAGCAGCATCTGATAGGCGCTGACGAGGGTGCGAAGGGTCGCGTAATGGTTGCCCTCGATGGGGTTCACCATGAAAAGGTTGCGCCGCTCCGCCAGTTCCGCGTCGATCAGCCGCCCCGCCGCGTCGAGCCCCGCCTTCGCCGCATCCCAGCGCCAGACCATGGGCTTGAAAGCCGTGCGGGGTTCTTTCCACAAGGATGGCTCGTGCTTGTTCCAGCCCGCCATGAAGTCGAGCGGATCGAGGCGGCGGCGCAGATCGTCGAGATCGACGGCGTTGGCGAGATCGCTGAAGCCGGTCACGGGCAAATCCTCCTGATTGCGCCTCATTGCGCATTTTCCCTCAGATGGGTATTCCAAACTACAGAGGGGCGCGGCTTCCTGCAAAGGGGGACGCGCCGCAGACCAAGGGGAGGACGACAAATGATCGCTCGCAGCATTGCGATGGCTGGCGCTTTCTGGGCGGCGCTGGCGGCCACGCCGCAGCTTGCGCAGGCGCAGGATGTGGCGGAATTCTACCGTGGCAAGACCGTCAGCTTGGTCATCGGCACTTCGGCTGGCAACGATTATGACTACCGTGGCCGCCTCATCGCCCGCTACATGGGCAAATATATCCCGGGCGAGCCGACAATCGTGCCGCGCAATATGCCGGGCGGCGGCGGCATACAGGCTGGCAACTGGCTGGCCAAGATCGCGCCTCGCGATGGCACGGTCCTGCACATGATCATGCAGAACATGATGGCCGCGCAGGCCGTCTCGGCGCCGGGCATCGAATTCGACACGCGCAAATTCATCTGGCTTGGCAATACGACAAGCGCGCCCAATGTCATCAACACCTGGCACACCACCGGCGTCACCTCGGTCGAACAGGTCAAAACGCGCGAGGTCCTGGTGGGCGCGCCCATGGGGACGGCAGGGGCGCTCTATCCCGTTCTGATCAATACGGTGGCGGGTACGAAATTTCGCGTCGTGTCTGGCTATCCCGGCGGCAACGAAGTCAATCTGGCCATGGAGCGCGGCGAGGTCGAGGGGCGCGGCTCCAACTCCTGGGCCTCGTGGAAATCGACCAAGCCGGACTGGCTGAAGGACAAGAAGATCAACATCCTTGTTCAGGTCGCGCTTGTGCGCCACGCTGATCTGCCTGACGTGCCCTTGCTGATGGAATTGGCGACCAACGAATCCGACCGCAAGCTGCTCGAATTCTTCTCATCCGATACGGATTTGTCGCGTTCGCTGGTGACAACGCAGGATGTGCCAGCTGAGCGCGTCGCAGCGCTACGGAAGGCCTTCGACGCTATGGTGAAGGACGCCGATTTCCTCGCAGAGGCCGCAAAGGCTGCGATGGATATCAGCCCCGGTACGGGTGTCGATTCGCAGAAAATCGCCGACTCGATCGTCAACACGCCGGCCGACGTGCTGGCGCGCGCCAAGGCGTTGATCGACGCGCCGACGAAATAAGGGGGCAAAGTGAGCGAGGCTGAACAAAGGTTGCTGCGCGACAACGCCGCGCGCTTCGCCGAGCAATCCGCAGGCTTTGGCCTCCTCGGCCGCAGGCCATTCGACGAGGCGCAGCGCGCGCAGTGGCTGCATGCGCTCGCCGCCGGCTCATGGACTGGACTGCGCGCGGATGAGGCCATCGGGGGCATTGGCCTTTCATGTCTCGATCTCACCGTTGTGCTCGAACAATTCGGCCGCAAGCTTCTGCCGATCTCGGCGCCCCTGCTTGCAAGCTGCGGCCTGCTCCACGCGCGCGTTCCTGACGCCGATGCGGTGCTCGAAGGGCGCGCGCTGGTTCTGCCCGCCTTGCAGAGCGCGGGGCTGCGGCCGGCGCCCGGTCATGGAAGCAAGATCGAGGAAACCGATGGAGCCTTGAGCCTCAACGGCTCCAAACACGCCATTCCCAATGGCGCGCAAGCGCAGGGCTTCATCGTCGATGTGAAATATGCGGGCGAGCTGGCGCTTGTTTACGTGCCCCGCGCCTCGCAGGGGCTTGATGTCGTCTCAAGCGCGCTCGTCGATGGTCATGAGGCCGCGGATATTTTCTTCCGCTCCTTGCCTATTGCGCCAGAACAGATCATGGCGCGGGGCGCTGATGCTGAAGCGCTGCTCGATCGCCTGCGTTTCGCCGTGCAGATCGGCCTTGCGGCTGAGGTCGTGGGCGCGGCTTCTGAGGTTTTCGAGCGCACGCTTGATTATATGCGCACGCGTCGCCAGTTCGGCCGCACGCTCGGCGCCTTTCAAGCCTTGCAGCATCGCGCTGTCGACGCCTATGCGGATATTGAGCTGGCGCGCGCGCTGGTCAACGAAGCCGCAAGGCTGGCCGATGGCGGTCGCCCCGGCATGCTGGAGCTGATCGCCGCCGCCCGCGCGCGGGCGGGCGACATGGCGCTGCGCACCGCCAAATGGGCGGTGCAGATGCATGGCGCCATGGGCTTTACCGATGAAAGCGACATCGGCCTCTTCCTCAAACGCGTCATGGTTCTGACGCGCGTCTTCCGCACCGTGCAAGCCCACCGCACACGCGTTGCGGAATCCTTGTTTGAAGCAGGCGCGCCTGATCTTTTCGATCTGTTCCGCTCCGAAAGCGAAGAAGACGCCGTCTTCCGCCGTGAGGTTCGCGCTTTCCTTGATGAAGCCTTGCCCGCGCATCTGTGCGATCTGCCCACGCGGCCGAAAATCACGGACGCCATGTGGTGGCATCAAACCCTGAGCAAACGCGGCTGGATCGCTCCTTCATGGCCCAAAGAGCATGGCGGCATGGAGGCCAGCGTCGAACAGCGTCTCATATTGTTCGAAGAGCTCGCGCATAAGGGCGCGCCGGAACTGTCGAGCCAAGCGATCAGCCATATTGGTCCCATTCTGATCCGCTATGGAACGCCTGAACAGAAAGCCGCCTTTCTGCCTGATATGTTGAGCGGCGAGGCGATCTGGTGTCAGGGCTATTCGGAGCCGAATTCGGGCTCCGACCTCGCCTCGCTCTCCACCCGCGCGCGGCGCGAGGGTGATAAGTTCATCATCAACGGTCAGAAAATCTGGACCACCGCCGGCCATCACGCCGATTACATGTTCGCGCTGGTGCGCACCAATCCCGA
>CANBVC010000260.1 GCA_947372795.1 Beijerinckiaceae bacterium | reverse complement strand
TCAAGCATATTCTTGGGCGCGCCCCGCCCGTTGGCGAGCGCGCGCGCCAGCCGGTTGGCGGCCACGGGATTATTGGCGGCGGCGGCCTTGCGCAGATAGCGCACGGCGGTCGCTTCGTCCTTTGGAACGCCCTCGCCGTTGAAAAGCTGGATGGCGTATTCGATCTGCGCGGCGGCGAGATTTTCATCGGCGGCGCGTTTGAGCCATTGCGCCGCCCGGCCCCCGTCGCGCGTCACGCCGCGCCCCTGCAGATATTGCAGGCCAAGCGCATAGGCTGCGTCGCTATCGCCAAGATCAGCCGCGCGGCGAAACAGGGCGGCGGCCTTGGCTAGGTTCGGCGGGTCGGCCTCGAGGGCGAGCATACCCAGATTATAGGTGGCGCCCGCATGGCCTGCGGCGGCGGCGAGTTCGAGATAGGGCGCGGCGGCCTTTGCGTCCTGCGGGACGCCGGAGCCGCGCAGATAAGAAATCGCCAGCGCGAAGGCCGCGGCCGGATCGCCCCGCTCGGCCGCCAGCCTGTACCAGCGCACCGCTTCTTCGGGATTTCGGCGCAGGCCCAGACCATCGCGGTAGAGTTCGGCCACCAGCGTCATGGCGGGCGCATCATTGGGATCTGCGTCGATCCGCTTCATGGCTTCGCGCAGGGCCGTCACATAGTAGCCGCGCTGGAATGCGGCGAAGGCGGCGTCCGGGCTCGCTCCGGGGGAAAGGTAGTTTTTATCGGGATCAGTGACCCCGGCGGTCTTCGCCCCCGGAATTGGAGCTATGGCGGTCGTCAGAGGGGTGCGCGCAGGCGTCAGGGTCGGCGGCAAGGGCGCCTGCGCGAAAGCCGGCGCCACTGTCCCCGCCACCAGCAGGGCCAGGCCCGCCATGCGGCAAGAAATCACCGGCTCGCGCCGCGCACCAGCGCGGCCTGAGCTTCAGCGACGGCGGCGGCGGGGCCGCGCGAATCATTCCACACCGCATCGCCAAGGGCGACGAAATCCGCGCCCGCCTGCGAGATCGTGCCGACATCTGCAAGGCTTGGAGCGAAGCCAACGCAGGGCACGGTGAAGATTTCCGTCCACCAGGAAACGCGCTCGATCACAGCCTCAAGCAAGGGCGTCCATCCATCCGGCGAGGGATCGCCAAACATCACATAATCAACCTCAAGCTCGCCGACCGTCATGGAATCATGCCGCGTCTTCACGCCGCCCGCGCCCACGATGCTATCGGGCTTGAGGGCTTCTATGGCCTCGCCGAGCTGCTCTTCAAGCTGGTCGCCTTGGCCGCGCACATGCACGCCATCAGCGCCGGCGCGAGCCACAAGCCGCGGATCGCCTTCGACAAGAAGCGCCGCCTCATGCTTCTGCGCCACGGGCAGCAGGGCCCGCACGATCTTCTTGGCGGTTCCTTCGTCGGCGCTGGCGAAGCGCACGAGCACGCAGGCGACATCGCCCGCGTCAAGCGCCGCCTCAAGCGCAGGCGCAAAGCTTTCCCCCTCAGCCAAAGCGGGGGTGATGAGATAGAGCCGCTGGGGATCGAGGGCGGGCTGGGAGGATTTCTTGCTCATCTGGACCTATAGCGTGTTCGAAATGTATGCCTGTCCGCCTAATGGGGCGAAAGCAGGGCCTCGCGCAAGGACCAGTCTCAGGAAGGCGAAGAAAAGACGGCTCGCGGCGCTCCGCAAGCCGCCCTGACCTTCAAGAAAAGGTCGGATCGAGCTTGCCGGCGGCGTAGAGCTTCGCCATTTCGGAGAGCGGACGGATCTTGCCGATCTTGGAGGCCTGACCCGCCGTGCCGAACTGCTCAAGGCGCTCGCGGCAGATCTGCGACATGGCTTCGAGCGCGGGCTTGAGATATTTGCGCGGGTCGAATTCGCCCGGGTTTTCCTGCAACACCCGGCGGATCTGGCCAGTGATGGCCATGCGGTTGTCTGTGTCGATGTTGATCTTGCGCACGCCATGGCGGATGCCGCGCTGAATCTCCTCGACCGGCACGCCCCAGGTGGGCTTCATCTTGCCGCCGAACGCATTGATGATGTCCTGCAGCTCCTGCGGAACCGAGGACGAGCCGTGCATCACCAGATGCACATTCGGCATGCGCTTGTGGATCTGCTCGATCACATTCATGGCGAGCACTTCGCCATCAGGCTTGCGCGAGAACTTATAGGCGCCATGCGAGGTGCCCATGGCGATGGCGAGCGCGTCGACCTTGGTGGCCTTGACGAATTTCACGGCCTCGTCGGGATCGGTCAGGAGCTGGTCGTGGCTCAGCTTGCCCTCGGCGCCGTGCCCGTCTTCCTTGTCGCCCATGCCGGTTTCCAGCGAGCCCAAAACGCCAAGCTCACCCTCGACGGAGACGCCGCCCATATGGGCCATGTCGACGACATTTTTGGTCACGCGCACGTTGTAATCATAATCGGCGGGAGTCGCGCCATCGGCCTTGAGCGAACCGTCCATCATGACAGAAGTGAAGCCCGACTGAATCGCGGTCATGCAGGTCGACTCGACATTGCCGTGATCGAGATGCACGCAGATCGGAATATGCGGATACATTTCGGTCAGCGCGTCCATCATATGACGCAGCATGATGTCGTTGGCGTAGGAACGCGCGCCGCGCGAGGCCTGGATGATGACCGGCGCATCCAGCGCGTTGCAGGCTTCGCCAATTGCGAGGGCCTGTTCCATATTATTGATGTTGAAGGCGGGAACGGCATAGCCGTGCTCGGCGGCGTGATCGAGCAGCTGACGAAGAGTGATGCGGGCCATGATGTCCTCCGATTCCTGACGCCGCGCGACGCGGCCTGTTTCGATTACTTGAGCGCTTCGACGCCCGGCAGCGGCTTGCCCTCGAGCCATTCGAGGAAGGCGCCGCCCGCCGTTGAAATATAGGTGAAATGTTCGCCGACGCCCGCCTGATTGAGCGCCGAGACCGTATCGCCGCCGCCAGCCACTGTGATCAGCTTGCCAGCGTCCGTCAGGCCTGCGGCGACCTTGGCCACCGCATTGGTGCCCGCGTCGAAAGGCTGGAGCTCGAAGGCGCCGAAGGGGCCGTTCCAGACCAGCGTCTTCACCACGCCCAGCAGCTCCTCGATCCGCGCGACCGACTTGGGGCCAAGATCGAGGATCATCTCATCGGCGCCCACATGGTCGACCGAGACGACATGGGAGGGCGCGTGCGCCTTGAACTCCTTGGCCACAACCACATCCACCGGCAGCACGATCTCGCATTTGGCGGCGCGAGCGGCTTCCACGATGGCGCGAGCGGTGTCGAGCAGATCCTTCTCGCAGAGCGACTTGCCGACAGCCTTGCCCTCGGCGGCGAGGAAGGTGTTGGCCATCCCGCCGCCGATGATGAGGAAATCGACCTTCTTTGACAGATTGCCCAGTAGATCGAGCTTGCTCGAAACCTTGGCGCCGCCAACCACCGCCGCGACGGGCCGCTGGGGCTTTTCGAGCGCCGCCGAAAGCGCCTCAAGCTCCGCCTGCATGCCACGGCCTGCGTAGGCCGGAAGCTTGTGCGCCAGCCCCTCGGTCGAAGCATGGGCGCGATGGGCGGCCGAGAAGGCGTCGTTCACATAGATATCGCCGAGCTCAGCGAGTTCAGCGACGAAAGCCGGATCGTTCTTTTCCTCGCCCTTGTGGAAGCGGGTGTTCTCCAGCAGCAGGACTTCGCCGTCTTTTAGCGCCGCAATCGCCTTGTGCGCGACTTCGCCGATGCAATCATGGGCGAAAGCGACGGGGGCGTGGAGATGAGCCGCCAGCACAGCCGCCACGGGCTCCAGCGAATTCTCCACATCCGGCCCATTTTTCGGTCGGCCGAAATGCGACAGCACGACAATGCGCGCGCCCTTGGCGGCGAGATCGCGAAGGGTCGGCAAGGCCCGGTCGATGCGGGTGGCGTCGGACACGCGGCCGTTCTCGATGGGCACATTAAGGTCGAGACGCAGAAGTACACGCTTGCCCTGCACGGGCGCGTCATCAAGGGTGCGGAAGGTCATCTGGCTGCATACCTGGTCAAAGCGAAAACGATGGCGGACCCTGCGCTCCATGTCCCCACCAGGGCGACAATTAGCATCCACCAAGTGGGCATGCCGGAAACCCGGC
>CANBVC010000259.1 GCA_947372795.1 Beijerinckiaceae bacterium | reverse complement strand
TGCGTCTCGGTGCACGGCGCCAATCGCCTTGGTTCGAACTCGCTGATCGATCTCGTGGTCTTTGGCCGCGCGGCGGGCCTGCGCGCCGCCGAACTCGTGACCCCCGGCGAAAAGAAGGCTGATCTGCCGGCTGACTCCGCCGATCTCGCCCTCTCGCGCCTCGACAAGTTCCGCTACGCCAAGGGCGGCACGCCGACCGCGCAGCTGCGTGACAAGATGCAGTCCACCATGCAGAACAATTGCGCGGTGTTCCGCACCGGCGAGGTTCTGGAGCAGGGTTCCAAGCTTATCCATGAAGTCTGGTCAGGCGTCGGCGACATCAACATCACCGATCGTTCGCTGATGTGGAATTCGGATCTTCTCGAGACCCTCGAATTCGACAACCTCATCTGCCAGGCGGTGGTGACGATGGATTCGGCGGTCGAGCGCAAGGAAAGCCGCGGCGCCCACGCCCGCGAGGATTTCCCGAACCGCGACGACAAGAACTGGATGAAGCACACGCTCGCCTGGGCCGACGCTCAGAAGAACGCCGTGTCGATCGATTTCCGTCCCGTCCATACCTACACGATGACCAACGAGGTGCAGTATATCGAGCCCAAGGCTCGCGTGTACTGATCCTGCATCGCCCGGAGTCAAAACCGAAATGGTCGAACTCGCTCTTCCCAAGAACTCCCGTCCCACGGCTGGCAAGACCTGGCCGCGCCCGGCGAACGCAACCAACGTGCGCGAATTCCGCGTCTATCGCTGGAATCCGGACGATGTCGCCAATCCCCGTATCGACACCTATTTCGTCGATATGAACGATTGCGGCCCGATGGTTCTTGATGCGCTGCTCTACATCAAGAACAAGATCGACCCGACGCTGACCTTCCGCCGCTCCTGCCGCGAAGGCATCTGCGGCTCCTGCGCCATGAACATCGACGGCACCAATACGCTCGCCTGCACGAAGGACATGGCCTCCATCTCTGGCGCCATCAAGATCTATCCGCTGCCGCATATGCCGGTCGTGAAGGATCTCGTGCCTGATCTCACGCGCTTCTACGCCCAGCACGCGTCCATCGAGCCCTGGTTGAAGACCGACACGCCTAAGCCCGAGAAGGAATGGCGGCAGTCGCCGGACGACCGGGTGAAGCTCGACGGGCTCTATGAGTGCATTCTATGCGCCTGCTGCTCCACCTCCTGCCCGAGCTATTGGTGGAATGGCGATCGCTACCTTGGCCCTGCGGCCCTGCTGCAGGCCTATCGCTGGCTGATCGACTCGCGCGATGAGGCGACCGGCGCGCGTCTCGACAATCTCGAAGACCCCTTCCGCCTCTATCGTTGCCATACGATCATGAACTGCGCCAAGGCCTGCCCCAAGGGCTTGAACCCGGCCAAGGCCATCGCGGAAATCAAGTCGATGATGATCGAGCGTCAGCTCTGATCAGTCTTCAAACCACCTTGCAAAGGCCCCGGTTTCCGGGGCCTTTTTTATTGCATGGCGAAGGAGCGGCGGTGCAGGTCCATCATGGCGGTGGCGAAGCCCGCGATATCGTCCACCGCCTCGTCAAGGAATGTGGCGGGGCTCGGCGCCCGCGGCGTGATCTTGTCATCCGCCGCCTGCGGCTCGAAGCTAAGCTCCGCTGAGAATTTGCGAGCAAGACTGAGCATCGGCTCATTATTGGCGAGGCAGCTCATATAGAGCGTGCGCGCGCGCCGGTTGCGGGCCGCCCGCACGATGCGCCCCAAAAGCTGCGCGCCAAGACCCTGACGCCGCCATTCCGTCTCCACGCTAAAGGCCGCCTCCGCGCTTGCGCCAAGCCCCAGCGGCAGATTGTGACCGATGCCACGCAATTCGCCGGCAGCCCGCACTACGCCGTCGATGACGAAGCCATAGATGACGTCGTCTATGCCAAAGCAGCGCTGGGCATAGGCTGCAACGAATTCGTCAGACGCTTCCATGCCGAAGCGTGACCTGCGGCTTTGCTCGTCGAGCCGCAGCAGATGTGCGCGAAAACCGTTCAGGTCGGCAGGCGTGAGCCTGCGCAGAACGCCGTCGCTAATGCTGGGCTGAGGCAAGTTGGGACTCCTGAAAACGCGATCCCCTCCAGTTGGTTCATCAGGGCGATTTCCACAATGGGCGGAGAAGGACAAAGCTAACCTTTTCTCTTGTCACTTAGGCGAATGACGGAGCCTTGACAGCGGCCTTGCGTTGACACCGCGCCCACGTTTACTGGAGGTGATCAGTCTCGTGACCGTAGAGAGCAGCCACCGGTGCAAAGCCCCGTTTCCGATCGTTACCGCGCTCTCGCGCGCGAGGAGACCCTTGAGGAAGACGAAGCGCAGCTGCGCGTTGCGGAGGCTTTTGATCGACTTGTTGATGAACTGGCGAAATATTCCTCTCGAAGAAATGGGTTCCTTGGTCGCCTGATAGGTCGCAAGCCGCAGGGCGGGGAACCGCGCGGCATTTACCTCTGGGGTTCGGTAGGGCGCGGCAAGACCATGCTGATGGACCTCTTTTTCGAGGCCGCCCCCGTGCAGGCCAAGCGCCGGGTCCATTTCCAGTCCTTCATGGCTGACGTGCATCAGCGCATCCATGAATGGCGCCTCGCCAGCAAGGCGGGAACTGCCAAGGGCGATGAGCCCGTGGCGCCCGTTGCTGACGCGCTCGCAGCGCAGGCCTGGCTGCTCTGTTTCGACGAATTCACGGTGACCGACATCGCCGACGCCATGATCCTGGGACGATTGTTCGAGGCCCTTTTCGCTCGGGGGGTCGTGTTGGTCGCGACGTCCAATGTCGAGCCGGGCAGACTCTATGAAGGCGGATTGAACCGCGCCCTGTTCCTGCCTTTCATCCGGCGGATCGAGGACCATATGGAGGTCGCCGAGCTTGACGCCCGCACCGATTTCCGGATGGAAAAACTGGCTGGCGCTCCCGTCTATCACGTGCCTGCCGATGCGGCCGCCGATGCGGCGCTCACCCGCGCCTTCAAGTCGCTGACCGGGCGCAGCCATGGAGAGCCGCGCACCCTTGATCTGCTCGGCCGACATCTGCAGGTCCCGGAGGCGGCGAACGGCGTCGCGCGCTTCTCCTTTCACAACTTGTGCGAGCAGCCTTTGGGATCGACCGATTACCTCGCCGTCGCGCGTGAGTTCCACACGGTGCTGATCGACGCTATTCCGGTCATGGGCCACAACAATCGCAATGAAGCCCGCAGATTCACCTGGCTCATCGACGCCCTCTACGACATGCAGGTGAAGGTCATCGCTTCAGCGCAGGATCAACCGATCGGCCTGTACCTTGCGACCCATGGCCGGGAGGCCTTTGAATTCGAGCGCACCGCCTCGCGTCTGATCGAAATGCGATCCACCGATTACCTTGCCCTTACCCATGGCGCGCGTGAACTTGTGCAAAGCGCCTCCGCCGCTGTCGCAGAGGGCGAGGACTGAGCCATGGCGAAGGCGCCCAGCAGCGAGCCAACCGACGCCCGCATCCTGGAGTTTGCGGCCGAACACATTCGCCGCCATGGGATGGAGCGCACCACAGTCGTCGCCATCGCCCGCGAGGCCGCCATGTCCCATGGCAATGTCTATCGCTACTTTCCCTCCAAGGAGGCGCTCGTTGACGCCGTCACAGACCAATGGCTGAAGCCCATCGAGAGCGGGCTGCGCGACATCTGCGATGGCCCAGATCCCGCTTTCGACAAGCTTGAGCGAATTCTCTCGGCGGTGCAGCGAGCCTATCGCAACAAGCTAGAGGCCGACCCCAAGATCTTCGAGCTTTTCATTGAGGCCTCGGTCCAGGGGCGCGGCGTAGCGCGCAAGCACAGGCTCAAACTGCAGGCGGAAGTTCGCAGCGTGCTGGAGGATGGGATGGCAAGCGGCGCCTTTCCCGCCCATGACATACGCCGGGCGCTGGCGCTGGTCTTCGACATCGCCCATCGTTTCATCAATCCCCCCGCCATCCGCGCGGATGGGGATGTGGCGCGCCCCCAGATCGAGGGACGTTTTGAACGGGTGCTGCGAGCCTTAAGGCGGACGCTTGGGAGTGGCGTATTATAGGTGACAAATAACAAAATATGTTTTTTGTTACTCTTTTTTTGAAGCTTTTCAGAACGTGACGAGATTTGATACAAGCCACTGATAAATAAACAATAATTCTCG
>CANBVC010000258.1 GCA_947372795.1 Beijerinckiaceae bacterium | reverse complement strand
TAACCGCACGATCGACAATATGTCAGTGTCATGGGTGACGAAATGCGCTGGACGCAAGAAGGCTTCATCCACCCGCGACATGGTGAGCGAATGTAATTCATGCTGACTCTGGCGTTGCGAAAGTGTTGAGAGCTTACTGGAGAGATCCGAGAAAAGCAGGGCGCCGAACGCAGCGTTGGCCGCGATAAGGTCGTTTACGGTTTGACGCGCGAGTTGATAGGTCACAACCTCTTCTGAGGCGACGAAACGATTTGAGATCTTGCCCGCGACCAGTCCCCGACCATCGAACGTATCGTCGGGACCGAAGGTCGCCAACACCTCCTCGCCGTCATATTGAGCGACATATCCCTTGATGATCACGCACAGATGTTTAGGGACGGCGCCTACCTCGAAAATGACGGCGCCGTCAGGGTAGTAAGCGATGTCGACGCTGTCGCGCACAAGGCGCTGCTCGTCCTGGTTCAGGCAGTCAAACGGTGAAGCCAGAAAGTTGAAGGCGTTGGGCATGACGGCCCTTCAAATGAGGATTGGTCAACTCAGTATCTTACGCGAAACGAGGCTCGCCTATTCGACTTTTTGCGGGCGCGTCGGGAGCGCGCTGCTGCTGAATGTTGAAAATAAATGTTGTTTGCCGCCATGAGGAAATACAGGCTCTCTTCGGCGCAGCAATGCGGACAAGGCGCTTCTCCTGTCGTGTCGATGTGACAAGCTGGGCCGGCGATTTACGACGGATCAATGGCGAAGAAGGATTTGCTTGAGGACTGTCGACGGCGCACAAACACCATTTCGATATGAAGCCAAGCTCGTGTTTTCAGAAATCCGTAGTGGGTGGCGCTTGCTGATATGAAGGCCATGGGGCCGTCGTGCACAGAGTAGAACAATTTGATTCAAATCAATTTTATCCACCCGTTTTTAATTGACTGCTTTAGCGCATGAGCAACAATGGCGATTGTGCTGTGCCTATTCTGACAGGCGAGAACCGTCAGATTTGCTTGCGGGATGATGAGGTCTGGCGATGCGCTTGTTTGTATTTCTTGCGACGATCTTTTGCGGACTTGCGTCGTCGACGGCTCAGGCGACCGTGCTGCTCATGACCTGTAAAGAGGGTCCTCGCATCTACGAATTGCGCTTCGATGATGACCCCGCCACGCTTGTTTCCATCATTGATGGGAACGCATCGCAGTTTCATATCCGAAGCCTCAGGACTGAGAACGGCGTGATCACTATCGAGGGCGCGCTGGGAAACAGGGGCTGGGACTTCAGCTTCATCTATCGTTTTACGCCCTCGATCACCTACTATTTCGCCAATGGCGGAAAGCGCACGGATGAGTGCGAGGTCACGGGGCGGCGCGCTCGTTGAAAGCCAGCCAACTAAGTAGCGATCATAAGTTTAGAGGTAAGTATAGACGATTTGGCGGCAGTGGGGTCAGAGCCCCAGTTCGTGACGCTACGACGCAAGCTCTAACTTGCGCCGCTCGTCGATGATTTGCTCCATTCCCAAAGCCAATACGCCAATCATATTGTCAATGTGGCGACCCTCCTCAGCCGCCTTTCGCTTCTTCTTGAGGACACACTTACTTTTGATGAGAGCTTCACCGATTTTCTGAAAGTCGGTTACGACATCACGATCGATACAGGGGCAAAATGCTCTAAATCCCGGCGCGCATCGCCATTGAGGTTCGCGCTGGAAACGCGATAGGCCTTGATTGTGAGCCGGTTTGCTGAGGCGTCTATTTGACGATTTCCACTAGTCGACTCATGCCGCTTCGATGCGGTCCATAAGGCGTACTCTCTCAGGCCTGAGAGGTGAAAATTCCAATTTACTTATTGATTTATATCAACGTTTAAGCGCTGCGTTCGGGCATGCTCTGAATAATGGAGCAGGAGAAAATCATGGATTCGACCACGCGCCGATTCGCCTTCGCATTCCGCATGTTGATGGCCTGGACATTTCTCTATGCAGCCTCCCATCAGGTGCTCAATCCCAAGTTCAGCGCAGCCATGTTCCTGAGCAACACAAAGACCTTTCATGATCTTTATGCGCCCCTCACCAATCCCGCCTACGATCCCATCCTGACTTTTCTCGTCAGCTATGGGCATTTGGCGATCGGCGTTTCTCTCTTGTTGGGTCTCGCTGTGCGGATCAGCTCTCTTGCAGGCATCGCGTTGCTGTTGACTTATTGGACCGCTCATATGGAGTGGCCCTATATTGAGAACCACAACAATCTCATCGTCGACTATCACATCGTTTATGCGACGGTTTGCCTGTTCCTTTTCGCAAGCAATGCCGGCCACGTCCTGGGGCTCGATAAATTTGCCGCAAGACTTCCTTTGGTGCAGAAGCATCGCCTTCTACGAATGGTCATCGGGTGACATGCGGCGGCGAGCTTTACCCTGAGCTTGACATTCAAATTGGTGACCGGGCGATAGGCATGACATTTGCTGGTGGGCGTCAAAGAGGCGCCCATGACCATCAGCAACCTGACCAGCAATCTGAACTCCGGCTCCAATTCCGGCTCGAAGCAGACCGCAGCGTCTGTCGCGGTGGGAGCATCGACAACCAAGACGACGTCGAGCGGGTCGGCTGCTGCGAAGTCCGGGTCAGGGGTTGAGATTTCGATTTCGGCCAAGGCCGCCGCAGCTTACAGGGCCTCATTGGCCGCCGCCAATGGCCCAACCGTTGCACAGCTCAAGGCGTACACGCCGCAGCAAACGGCTGCGATGCCTCTGGACCAGTTCAGGGTGTTGAAGGCCGACCAGATCTCCGCCCTCACCCCGGCTGCGATGAAAGGCCTGACGGCGGATCAGATGAGCGCGTTGAGCCCGACGCAGATCGCCGCGCTGACGAGCGCCCAGATCGCAGCTTTGAACAAGCAGCAGGTTGCGAAGATAGCGCCCGCCAATATCCATTATCTGAGCCGTGCGCAGCTGGGCGCGCTGACCGCAACAGCCTTCAGCGGCATGACGCTGAGCCAGTTGGCGGCGCTGACGCAGGTGCAGGGCGCCGAGTTGAAGGCGTCCCAGCTCACCAATCTCAGCGCCCAGCAGCAAGCGGCCATCCAGTCGAAACTGCTGGCTGGTTCGACCGCCAATCTCTTCCAAGCTATGGTCGCGAAATCATGAGGTCGATCGTCACTTCGGCGGCGTAAGCGCCGCTTTCACCCGCGCGATCACCTGCGGCGAGGCGGCGTAGATAGCTTCGACGCGCCTTTGCACCTCTTCGCCGGGCAGCGGCGCCCAGTCGATGTTGAGCCTTTGCGCCTCGGCGGCGGCTTCCTTGTCGGTAAAGACATCGTTGAAGGCCTTGCGCAACAGGGCGGCGCGGTCTTGCGGCACGCCCGGCGGCAGGATGAAGGGGCCGCCGAAGGCGTTGGGGCCATAGAAGAAGGCCATGGCGTCGCGGTCTTCCTGCGTCTTCGCCAGCGATGCGAGCGTGGTTGCGCCTGCTTCGATAAATTCCGGCGCGCTCTCCATCTCGCTCTGCGCGATCACCCGCGCATGAGCCTTGCCGCGCAGAATGTCGGGTAGATATGTCTTCATGGTCGACCATGCGATGCAAAGGCCATCAACCTCGCGGCGCTCGAGCGCGAGCATCATCGCCTGTCCCCCTGCATAGCCCGTGACCATTTTGAATTTGGTCCCGAGAATGCGATTGGCGACGGTCGGAAAATCAAAGGGCGGACTGCCCGGCGACGTCGCCCCCAGCACCACTTCTTGCGTCAGAAAATCAGCAGGCGTCTTCACGCCCATATCGGCGCGCACGGCGCAGGCGGCGATTTCGGGATGCGAGCTTCCGAGCCACGCGAATTTACCGGGATCAAAACCCCTCTGTTCGCCCTGACCGATCAGAGGCTCCATGGCGACGCCGTGGAACACAGCGCCGATCATCGTGCCGTCTTTGGGCGCAGTGGCGTAGATCTGCCGCGCCAGCACATTGCTGCTGGCGCCCGGCACATTGGTGACGATGATATTGGGGTTGCCGGGAATGCGCGCGCTTAAAAACTTCTGCATCAGCCGCGCATAGGGATCGAGCGCGCCGCCGGGCGGGGCGCCGACCGCGATGGTGATCGTCTTGCCTTTGAAGAAGGGCTCCTCTGCGGGCTGGGCGAGCGCCTGTGCGCTGAGGACGGCGATGGTCGAGGCGAGGATGAGCG
>CANBVC010000257.1 GCA_947372795.1 Beijerinckiaceae bacterium | reverse complement strand
TGCTGGTGATCAAGGGCAAGGGCGGGCGCGAGCGGCTTGTGCCCCTCACCGGCCCCGCCAAGGCCGCCATCGCCCGCTACCGCGCCCTGCTGGAGAATCCGCCCGGGGCGGGCAAGGGCGGCGCTCCGGCGGGAGCCCTGGGTCCGTGGCTTTTTCCCGCCGACAGCGACAGCGGCCACCTGACGCGTCAGGCCTTCGCCCGCGACCTCAAGGCCGTCGCTGGGGCGGCCGCCATTCCCGAAACGCTCATCAGCCCCCACGTGCTGCGCCACGCCTTCGCCAGCCATCTCCTGCAGAACGGCGCAGATCTGCGTGTTGTGCAGGAGCTGCTCGGCCATGCCGATGTCTCCACCACCCAGATCTACACCCATGTGCTCGATGAACGGATGAAGGCCATGGTGCGCGATTTGCACCCCCTTTCCGATGGTTGAGCGCCGCGAAACTTGACTTCGGGCGGGGGAATCGACAGGGTCCGGCCCCATTCCGCCGACAGTCTTACTCTTCGTGTAAGAGACCCCAGCCCGACATGACGATGCGCAGCTATCTGGATTTCGAAAAGCCGGTCGCCGAACTCGAAGCCAAGGTCGAGGAGCTGCGGCAGCTCGGTCAGAAGGGCGACGCCGTCGCTATTGGCGATGAGGTGACACGGCTACAAGCGCGCGCCCACAAGGCGCTTGCTGATCTCTACGCCTCCCTGACGCCCTGGCAGAAGACGCAGGTCGCCCGCCATGCGCAACGCCCCCATTTTCAGGACTATGTGAACGGCTTCATAACCGATTTCACACCCCTCGCCGGCGACCGCAAATTCGCCGAGGACGAGGCCATCGTCGGCGGTTTCGGCCGTTTCCGGGGCCAGTCGGTCTGCCTGATCGGGCAGGAGAAGGGCTCGGACACCCAGAGCCGCATTCGTCACAATTTCGGCATGGCCCGGCCCGAAGGCTATCGCAAGGCCGTGAGGCTCATGGAGATGGCCGACCGGTTCGGCCTGCCCTGCATCGCGCTCGTGGACACCGCCGGCGCTTTTCCCGGCATCGACGCCGAGGAGCGCGGTCAAGCGGAGGCCATCGCCCGCTCGACCGAAGCCTGTCTTGCGCTGGGCGTGCCCAATGTCGCCGTCATCGTGGGCGAGGGCGGTTCGGGCGGCGCAGTGGCGCTGGCGACCGCGAGCCGCGTGCTCATGCTGGAACATTCCATCTATACAGTAGCTTCGCCAGAAGCCTCGGCCTCGATCCTGTGGCGTGATTCGGCGCGTCGGCAGGAGGCCGCCCAGAATATGAAGATCACCGCGCAGGATCTGCTGCGTTTTGGGATCATCGACACGATCATTCCTGAACCTGCGGGGGGAGCGCATCGCGATCCCGCAGTGGCCGTTGAAGCGACCGGCAAGGCCATCGAGAAGGCTCTGTTGGCCTTCAAGGGCCAGTCGCCCGATGAAGTGCGCGCCGGCCGCGCCGAAAAATTTCTCGCGATCGGACGCAAGTTCTGAGCGCGTCTCGCGATCAAGCGCTTCTAGCTCCATCGATTTTGGACCTTGGCCTTTTTCCGGCCGCGCTCTCGCCTTTGCAGTAACCTTCGCGTAAGCTTGTTGCTGGTAAAGCGTTATACAGCCCTTAAGGGCGAGATCGATTTCGGATTGAGCGTCGATGAGTTTACCAGGATTTTCCCGTCGCATCTCCGCTGGCCTCGCCGGGCGAATCGCTCTGGCTGGCGCCCTCGCCGGCCTGCTTGGCGCTTGCCAGGAAAGCCGGACCACGACGAGCGCGCGCGCCTATGCGCCCATTCCGTCCAATGTCCTCGCCTTGATGAAGGAAAAGGACACCGACGCACACAAGCCGATCCTGATTCGCACCTTCAAGAAAGAGGCGGAGTTCGAGATCTGGAAGCAGCGGTCGGATGGGCGATATGCTCTGCTCAAGACCTATCCCATGTGCCGCTGGTCAGGTCAGCTTGGACCCAAGATCAAGGAGGGCGATCGTCAGGTTCCCGAGGGCTTCTATACGATCACCCCGGGCCAGATGAATCCCAACTCGGCCTATTACCTGTCTTTCAATGTTGGCTATCCCAACGCCTATGACCGCGCCTATGGCTATACGGGCGGCTCCATCATGGTGCACGGCGCCTGTTCCTCGGCCGGATGCTTCTCGATGACGGATGAGCAGATCGCCGAGATCTACGCTGTGGCCCGCGAGGCTTTCGGCGGCGGCCAGCGCGCCATCCAGATGCAATCCCTGCCGTTCCGCATGACGGCGGAGAATCTGGCCAAGCATCGGTTGGACCCCAACATCAAGTTCTGGAAGGAGCTCAAGGAGGGTTCCGACCAGTTCGAGGTCTCTAAACAGGAGACCAAGGTGTCGATCTGCTCGCGCCGCTATGTCTTCGGCGCCACGGCGAGCGATGGCCGCGCGGTCAAGGACGGCCTCGCCGTTTGCCCGCCCATGGATGTTGATCGTCAGCTCGCCGCAGAGGTGGCTGAAAAGCAGAAGCAGGACGACGCCAAGGTCGCCGACCTCGTCGCTTCCGGCGTGAAGCCCGTGCGCATCATCTACGCCGATGGCGGCCAGCATCCGGAATTCTCTTACAAGGTGAACGAATTGAGCCGGCCCGAAGCGATCGAGCAGGGGCCGCGCGAAATCGTGCTGGATGATAAGGGCCGTCCGCTGACGCCCGTCGCCGTTCAGGTCGCCGCAGCAAGGGCTTCAAAGCCAGAGCCCCAAGGCCGCGCCCCCAAAGTCAACGAGCCCAAGCTTGAGGGGGTCACTTTGGTTCCCGCCGCTGCGCCCGCGCCCGTCGCCGCAGAGCAGCCCTTCTACAAGCGTCTGATCTGGTCTTCCGAGCCTGCGTCGCCCGTAGCTGCCCCGGAGCCCGAGGCCAAGCCTATTCCCCTGCCGCCCAAGCGTCAGGCGACGGTTCCCGCGCAGGGCAGGCCAAAGCCTGAGGCCTCGCTGAAGCCCCACGGCCTGCCTTTGGCCATCACAGGCGCGCCCCCGGTCCTGCCGCAGAGCTTCAAGGCCTATGCGGCCCTGGAGCGCTGATCGGCCGAGGACAAAATTTCAGCGACGCTCATTCCGGGGGGCTGTGGCGCAACCCTTGCAGCCCTCTTGCTTTTCAAGGGCCTAAGCCTCGAATAAGGTGGCGGGGCTTCTAAGCGCAAATCGGGCGACCAAGATGAAATCAATCCTGACATCTTCCCTTGTTCTGGCCCTCTTCGCCGCCGCCCCCGCAGCGGCCAAGGAAGTGCAGATGATCTGCACCAATCAGAAACTGACCTATATCGTCAGCTTCGACACCCAGACGAATATCTTCAAGACAACCAATCCGGCGCTGGGTGGAGATATCAAGGTCAAGCGTGTCCAGGACGATAGCGACGGGGTTCTCGTGTGGACCGCAACAGCGGTTTTCGGGGGAGACCGGGAGATGCTGGCGCTTTTCGGCGACGAAAAATGGATGAAGTTTTTCTACGGAAACGGCAGCATCCAGACCGATCCCTGCAAATAGGCCACTTCAACTTCACGTGTGATACGATTGACATTAGCGAGCGGCTGGTTTTAGCCTTTCGTCGAGTAAAGCAATCCAAGGGGGGCCCATGGCCGCGCTTAGTAAAGAAGATCTTGCGATCATTATGGGTGACGGCTACGCGACCAGCGCGGCCGTTCTGGCTGACAAGTTCATCAAGAAGCTTGAACCCAAGCCGCCGTCCAGCCTGACGCGCATTGGCGCTTATCTGTCGATGGCGATTGCGTTGGCCTCTATCTGCGGCGCAGTGTTTCTGTCGCTTTCCATCACCGACAAGAACGCGATCATTCCGATCGCCGCTTTTTCTGGCGTGGCATGCGCATGGGTTCTTTGGTGCTGCATGAAGGTCCTGCAGGGTTTCAACACCGGCATGAACCGCATCAACTGCGTGCTGGCGATGATCACCAATTCGCTTATCGGCTCGATCCTCGTGCTCTTCGCTGGCTTTGGGCAGCCGCTGCAGCCCATGATCCTCTCGGTCTTCGCAATCGCCAACTTGATCGCGATCGGCGCCTGGTTCTGGGAAACGACCGACTGCATCGATTAAGGGCCACACCTTTATCGTGAATATTTGAAAGGGCGGTGGATGAACTCCATCGCCCTTTGTCTTTGACCTTTGATATCGCCCGATGAATTGCAAAGCTG
>CANBVC010000256.1 GCA_947372795.1 Beijerinckiaceae bacterium | reverse complement strand
GCGCCCGAATCCCATAGCGCATTCAACGCCGTCTCCATATTCGCCGCGATGACGGCCCGGCGGGGCGGCAGATCGGCTGGGAGCGGGGTCAGCATGGAGAGCGGCGCGGCGAAATGCGTCTGATGCGGATGCAGGCAAAACACCGTGCGGCCGACGAGATCCGGCGCCTCGGCTGCTTCTTCCACCACGCCCACCGCGCAATAGCCGTATTTGACGGGAAAAGGAAAAGCGCCTTCCTGAAGAGGCGCGCTCATGCGCTCGAATTCTGACGCCGGAACACGCCCGTTGAACACAAGCCTTTCCGTGCCCCGGCTCAAGCCCGACCAGAGCGTGCGCACTAGCGCCTGCCCCGGACCCGCTGCAACATTCGCCGAACGAAGCTCCGCGACGCCAGCCTCAACGTACCAGAGAGCCTCCGCCTCTTTCCCAGCCGGGGTTTTGATCTCGACCACGCGCGCCTCTCCTATTATGTTCCCGCCTCGCTACGACATCAGCGGCGCCAATTCCAGCCGCTTCCGCATGAAAGGCCCAAAGTGCCGATGACAGACCGCGCGCAAGCCGCACAGGCCGCAGGGCCGCTGACGCCAACGGGCCTGCAGACCGCGGGCGAACTCAGCCATCGGCGCAGGATCGCGCTGCTCGCCAGCGGCGCCGTCTATATCGGCCTGCTCCTGTGGCTCGCGCAGATTTTGAGCGCTGGCGGCTGGACCGTGATCGATGGGCTTATCTTCGCCTGTTTCGCCATAGCAGCGCCATGGAGCGTGCTGGGCGTGTCGAACGCTCTGATCGGCCTTTATTTGCTGCGCCGCAGTGACGCCATGGACATTGTCGCGCCCTTCGCTCAGGCAGGGGATGAGCAAACGCCTATCAGCACCAGCACCGCCATCCTGATGACGCTCCGCAACGAGGATCCCGCCCGCGCCTTTGCGCGGCTGGAGACCGTAAAGGCGAGCATTGACGAAACGGGAGAGGGCGCGCATTTCAGCTACTACATTTTGAGCGACACCAACGAAGCCGACGTGAGCCTGCAAGAGGAGGCCGCATTCGCCGCCTGGGGCGCAAGGGCTGGCGCTGACGCCACGCGGATCTTCTATCGCCGCCGCACCAGCAACGAAGGCTTCAAGGCGGGCAATCTGCGCGACTTCTGCAATCGCTGGGGCGCGGCCCACGAATTCATGATCCCGCTTGACGCGGACAGTCTTATGACGGGCGAAACCATCCTGCGGCTGGTGCGCATCGGGCAGGCCTATCCCAAACTCGGCATTCTCCAGAGCCTCGTCGTTGGCGCGCCCGCAAGCTCCGCCTTCGCGCGGCTCTTTCAGTTTGGCATGCGCCACGGCATGCGTCCCTATACGATGGGCAGCGCATGGTGGGCGGGCGATTGCGGTCCCTTCTGGGGTCACAATGCGCTGGTGCGCATCGCGCCCTTCATCCATGCGTGCGATTTGCCTGATCTTCCGGGCAAGCCGCCGCTCGGCGGACAGATTCTCAGCCACGACCAGGTCGAGGCGGTGCTGATGCGGCGCGCTGGTTTCGAGGTGCGCGTTCTGCCGCAGGAATGCGGCAGCTATGAAGACAATCCGCCGACCCTGCTCGAATTCACCCGCCGCGATCTGCGCTGGTGCCAGGGGAATATGCAGTATCTGAAATTGTTGGACCTCAAGGGCATCATGCCCATGAGCCGTTTCCAGCTCATCTGGGCCATCATGATGTTCATGGGCGTGCCCGCATGGACGGCCATCATCCTGCTCGGCGCCCTCAAGCCATTTGATGGCGAAGACATGGCGCAGTTTCCGGCCGGCTCCGCCATAGGCCTCTATGCGGTCTTCCTGCTGATGTACCTCGCGCCCAAGCTCGCAGGCTTCATCGACATCGCCTTGGCGGGCGAGATGAAGCGCTATGGCGGGCTGTTGCGCTTCAGCATAGGCTGCCTTGTCGAACTCGCCTTCTCGCTGCTGCTGGGCGCTGCGACCACATTGCGCACGACACTCTTCATGATCGGGCTTATGTTTGGACGCTCGGTCGTCTGGAACGGACAGGCGCGCGACGCCCATGCCCTATCCTACGCCACCGCCTTTGCGGGCCTGTGGCCGCAGACGCTGTTCGGCGCAGTGCTCTTCATCGTTACGGGGCTGACTGCGCCGGCGCTGCTCATTTGGTCGCTGCCGCTCACGCTCGGCTATATCGTGGCGACGCCGTTTGCTGTGCTGACCGCTTCGCCAGGGCTCGGCGCCTTCCTCGCAAGGTGGAAGCTCTGCGCTCTGCCCGAAGAAATCGCCCAGCCCGCCATTCTCAAAGCCCTCGAAGAAACCATCGCGCAGCGAGCCCATGCTGACGCGCAAGAAACAACCACCACTGCAAGGACCCTCGCATGATGCGCCCGCTCATCGCTTCGCTCTTTCTCTCCGCCCTTGCGGCCCTGCCCGCTGCTGCGCAGACAAAGACGCCTGCGGCCTCCACCCTCACCACCATCGACAAGCCTTTCGTGCCCGCCAACGGCATCGACCCCAATGAAGTGGCAGTCGATGTCGTGAATAAAACTGTCCCCGTGCTCTGCGCGGAAAAGGACAATGTGCAGGTCGAATTCATCTCGCCTGTGGTGCGCCAGTTCCGCATTCAGGCGGTGCATCCAGCCTATATCAATACGATCAACCACGATCGCTTCGCGCCGGATTTCTCGGCCTGCGACATGACGCGCGATCCCTCCTTCAAGGCCGACAATTCGCGCCGCGTCACCTTCTGGGAGACGCCGGAATTCTGGCTGACGGGCTACACCTTCCCCAGCTTCTGGCGCCCCGCCACAGTGCCGGTGCGCGTTGGGGATCGCGTTGAGAACGGGCTGCATCTCGTGCAGCTATGGATGCGCTACCGCGAACGCGCCGAAGAGATCCTCGTCTTCTATCCGGCCGATGGCTACTGGCGTGCGCGCCCCCTGCCCTTCGGCGACATGCGCTGGACGGCCTATGGCTCTTCGTTCTTGGTCGGGCCTGTCGAAATTCAGGAGCGCCCCATCGTCGCGCTAAAGGATGTCGCTTTCGACCCGGCGACCAAGACCTTCACGATGAATTTCATGCGTGGCGGCTCGGCCACGATCAAGATCGACACTGTGGATCAAGAACGCATCGTCCTTGATGTCGGCCTGTCGGACGCGATGCCCGCAGGCGCCCCCTTCGTCACCATGCGCTCGATGTACGCCACCGAATTCAATGCAGACGTCGCCAAATTCGCCTGGCGCAGCAAGGGCGGCGAAGGCTGGGGCGAGGCGCCGATCTCCACCTTTAAACAGGCGCAGGCGACCGAACTCTGGGCAGGCCGCACCACGCCCTCGATCCATAACCTCTCGGCGCCCGACATGGTGTTCAGCCACTTCAAGGGCCAGCAGGCCAAGTGAGCATCGCCGCGCCCAAATCACGACTTGACGCCATCGACGCGCTGCGCGGCGCGGCGCTGGCGGGAATGTTCATCTTCCATCTGATCTGGGATCTCGGCTACTTCCGTCTGGTCTCTCCCGACCTGCCCTTTGAGCCATTGGTCATGAGCTTCGGGCATTTCGTGGCGGGGAGCTTTCTGTTTCTAGTCGGCGTTAGTCTTGCGCTCTCTTCGCGCAACGGCCTCGACATGGGCGCCTTCTGGCGACGGCTTTTGATGATCGGCGCTGCGGCGGCGGGCGTCAGCGCCGCGACTTTTTGGCTCTTTCCAGGCAGCTTTATCTTCTTCGGCATTCTCCACTGCATCGCCCTATCGAGCCTGCTCACTTTGCCCTTGCTGCGTGCTCCGATCTGGATCGTTGCGGCGATCATGATGGCCGCGTTCGCAGCGCCCCTCGTGATCGTGTCGCCCGTTTTCGATGCGCCGCAATTCTGGTGGCTGGGGCTTGGAACGAAAGAGCCTTTGAGCAACGATTGGCGCCCGTTGGTGCCGTACTTCGGGGTCGTGCTCGCTGGATTGATCGCAGCGCGATTGATGTTATCTTCTGGTCTGCCCGCATGGCTGTGCGACTGGCGCGCAAAAGGCCCCGCCAGCCGGACGCTGGCGTTGGGCGGTCGCCATTCGCTGCTCGTTTATCTCACGCATCAGCCGATTTTTCTGGTGGTGATTTTCATGGCGGCCCGCGCATTCACCCCGCTGCCAATCCTCCCGACGCAAACAGAACCCTTCGTTTCGAGCTGCGCTACGCAATGCGTGGC
>CANBVC010000255.1 GCA_947372795.1 Beijerinckiaceae bacterium | reverse complement strand
GGTTTGCCGGTCTCGTCTGGGAGCAGGTTCTGCTCTGAGACATAGGCGATATATCGGGTTTCCGCGTTCTCCGCGAAGAGATGGTAGAAGGGCTGCTCCCTGGTGGGGCGCACCTCCTCTGGAATGGAAAGCAACCATTCTTCGGTATTGGCGAACGTAGGGTCGATATCAAAGATCACGCCCCGGAAGGGATACTTCCGATGCTTCACGATCTGGCCCAGACTGAATTTCGCCGTATGGAATTTCATGTTACGCTCTTGCAACGCTTCCGTGGTCTAGCTTGACCGCAATGCGCAAGTCAATCTAGGCGGTTACGCTCGATCAGCGGCCGCCCTAAAGCTTTTTCCAGAAAGGTTTGGCCGCCAGCGCCTTGTCGAGCGCCTTGGCGGCTCTGGCGACCAGCGCTTCGTGGTCGGGATGGGCGCCAGCGAGCCGCCCGGCTGCGAAAAGCACGAGCGGATCGTGGTTCATCGCCTCGCTGACGGCGCTGCGGGCCTGTTCTTCGAGAAAGGCGGCGGTCGCCTGCGCATCCTGAATCTGGCCCAGCGATTCCTGGATGCGCTCCAGCGCGTCGATAAAGGTTCGATAGCGCTTGGCTCCCTTGCTCTCATTGGCGAGCGCTTCGAAGAACGCCGCCTGATAGCGTAGTTTCTTGGCGCGGATGCGCACCTCGTGCAGCTGCTCCTCCGGCAGATCGGCAAGATTTTCGCCCAATGCTGCGAGCTTTTTGCGACTTGAGCGCAGGCGCCGGGCGATTAGATCCCTGAGGCTTTCAGTTTTTTCACCCTGGGCGAGGGGTGTGTGTCGCCATGGCCCATCCTCCACCCAGAGCAGAAGGTCGAGCATCAGCTTGCGGCTGCGCGAGGACGCCATGGCCTCGCGCAGGCTCTCGCGGGACCTTTCCTGCCGTGTCGCGATGAAAGCTGCGAGTTGGGTGAGTCCGGGCGCTTCGGGTTCGCGCGCGATGGCAGGCTCAACAGTCTCGATCAGAAGGACATCTATGTCGCGCGTTGCGCCAAGGTGATCGGCAAGCCACTTCAGGTCCGCCGCCAGCGCCGGGAAGGCAGAGTCTGCGATCAGCGGGCGAAACAGGGTGAAGGCCGCTCGAAGGCGCCTTATGGCGACCCGAGTCTGATGAACCGCCTCGACCTCTTGCCCGTTTTCGAATGCCGGGGCGTTGAGCATCATCTGCCTGAGGCAGCCGTGGGCGATGGCGCTGAAGGCTTCCGCCGCGCTCATCGTTGCGTCAAGATGTGGCGGCGTCATTTTAACCGAGTCGCCCCAGACGCCCGAGGCCAATCGATAGCCTCGTTCACTCTTGCTGATGAGGCTGAAGTCGACCGGCGCGCTGCGAACCAGCTTTCGCGCCAGACCGAACAGGCCGCTGCGGCGTCCGCTTTTCAGTTCAAGTTCGATCTCGGTGATGGGAGCATGGGCCTCGCCCGCCACTACCTCGCCCTCATCAAAGGCGACTTCGATCACTGCGCGGCCGAAATTTATGAGCGTCCTGCGTCGGTTGATCCTTGTGCAGAAAGCCGGGCGGATGCGGTTGCGCAGTTCTTCATCCGCCAGCAGCTTACCGAGAGGGGTCTGGGCCGCGCGTTGAAGGTCGGGCTCATGCGTCGTGAGAGTCTCTTCCCATTCGCCGCGCTCAATGCCAGCACTGTCCTGCTTAACTGTTTGGATAACGCCTTCGGACGACTCGCGCAGGCGAAGGATGAGGCCTGCCTTGCGGAGTTCCTGCTCGGGCGTATCGAAATAGGTGGAGACCTGCGCAATGGCAGGTGCGGTGCGAAGGGGGGCCAAAAGCGGAACACGCAGCGCCGCTTCCAGCCCTGCGGAAGACGCCAGAAATTTCAACTCAAGTTCACGCCCGCCAACCATTTCCAATTCCAGCTTGAAAAACTTGTCATAGTCAATGCGCTGCTCAGTTGTCGGAGTAAGCAGCCGGATATTGCGCTCTCGTCGCCGCCGCTCCATCATCACTCCATGCATGATCCCATGACCAGACTGGAGCTTCTAACCACCTCTGAAATGGCGGCCGCCGACCGGCTTTCCATAGCCGCCGGTGTTTCCGGCATGGCTTTGATGGAACGGGCGGGGGCGGCTGTCGCCCATTACGCCATTGGGCTCGCTCCAGCAGGACGTCGTATCGTGGTCCTTTGCGGACCTGGCAATAACGGGGGCGATGGTTTTGTCGCCGCCCGCTTGCTACGCGACCACGGCTTTGAGGTTCAGGTGTATCTGCTTGGCGAGGTCGGGCAGCTGCGGGGCGATGCGGGAGAGGCCGCGCGGCGCTGGGGTGGGCCCATTGACGCCTGTTCTGCGCTGGACCTGGAGGGAGCTGGCCTCGTGGTCGACGGGCTGTTCGGGGCGGGGCTCTCGCGTGATCTTGATGGCGAGGCGCGGGAGCTGGTGGAGCGCGTCAACCTCTGGTCGCAGGTGAGCGGGCTTCCAGTGGTGGCCATCGACGTCCCCTCTGGCCTTGATGGGGATACCGGCGCGGTCCGGGGCGTGGCCATTGTCGCGCGGGCCACCGTCACTTTCTTCCGCTTCAAGCCGGGTCATCTGCTTCTGCCAGGCCGCAAGCTCTGCGCGGAGCTGCATCTGGCCGATATAGGTACGCCTGAACTGGCGCTTGCGGCGATACGCCCCCGGGCCTTCGGCAATGGCCCGGACCTCTGGCGCCAGCTTCTGCCAACGCCCGGCCTTGAGTCGCATAAATATATGCGGGGCCATGCGCTGGTCCTTTCGGGCGGGCCCTGGACCACCGGCGCCGCCCGCCTGAGCGCCCGTGCGGCGCTGCGGGCAGGGGCGGGATTGGTGACGCTGGCGAGCCCTCGCGATTCGCTCCCCATCAACGCCGCCCATCTCACCGCGATCATGCTGGCGGCCTGCGACACCGCAGCCGAAATGGCCACTATCTTAAGCGATGCGCGCAAGAACGCGCTCGTCATGGGCCCGGGGGCAGGGGTGGGAAAGCTCACCATGGACCTCGTTCTTGAAGCCCTCCGAAGCGAACCGCTGGACCGCGCCCTCGTGCTCGACGCCGATGCGCTGACCAGTTTTCAGGATGACCCGGGCATCCTTGGGAACGCGATCAAGCGTTCTGGCAAGCCGGTCGTGCTGACGCCGCATGAAGGGGAATTTTCAAGACTTTTCAATAGTGAGGGCCGGTTACTTGAATCAGGCCAGCAGCTTTTGCAGGCGAATGAAACGGCGTTTCACAGTAAGCTGGAACGCGCCCGCAGGGCCGCTCGCGAGAGCGGCGCCATCCTGATCCTCAAGGGACCTGACACGGTGATCGCCGCTCCTGATGGGCGAGCCGCCATCTCGTTTGACGCGCCTCCATGGCTCGCCACCGCCGGGTCTGGGGATGTGCTTGCTGGCTTTGTCGGTGGCTTGCTGGCCCAGTCCATGCCCATTTTCGAAGCTGCCTGCGCCGCCGTCTGGATCCACGGCGCCTGCGCCCGGGCTATTGGTCAGGGCCTCATCGCCGAAGACTTGCCCGAGGCGATTCCCGGCGTCCTGCGGGAGCTTTACGCGTAGGCCTCATCCCACCTCGAACCACGCGGCGAGGCCGCTCATGGCGTGGTCGAGGATGGTGCTTTCGATCAACCATTTGCCGGGGTTGTCGGCCACGAATGCTATCCGCACCGTTCCGCCGGGGGGCACGATCACGCTGTCGCGCCAATAGGGTTCCCACCCATCGTCAAGCAGATGCAGGACCCGAAAGGCGTGGCCGTGCACGTGGACGGTATGCGCCACCTTGCTTTTATTTATGAAGCCGAGGGTCACGGCCTGGCCACGCTTGGCCTTGAAGAGGGCCGGGGCGTCGGCTCCATGGGAGGCGACCCCGTTGAAGGTCCAGACCTTTCTCGGATCGGCCGATTCGCTTCGGGCGATGGTGAGGTCCAGCCGCTTCGCCCCCTGAAGCCTGATCGCAAGCGGCAGAGCTGGATTCTGTCTTGAAACGACGGGCTCGCGGGCGGGCAGGGGAGCGCCAATCGTTTCGAAAGCGACCAGCTTTTGGGGCGGCGCATCAGCCGAATCGCCGTTGAGCACGCCGTTTCGGAGGCTCAGCGACGCTTGCACTCCCGCCTGCGTCGGAAGGTCGAAGATAACGTCAAACCGGGAGCCGGGGCCGGAGGGCAGGGTCATGCGGGCGGGCTCGAAAGGCTCGCAGGACTG
>CANBVC010000254.1 GCA_947372795.1 Beijerinckiaceae bacterium | reverse complement strand
GAAATCTCCCGCCGGCTCGCGAGACTGGCGGGCGCGCCCTTCCTGAAGGTTGAGGCCACCAAGTTCACCGAAGTCGGCTATGTCGGGCGCGACGTCGAGCAGATCATCCGCGATCTCGTCGAGATCGGGATTTCGCTGGTCAAGGAGCGCAAGCGCAAGGGCGTCGAGGCTAGGGCGCATATGGCGGCCGAGGAGCGGGTGCTGGACGCTCTTGTGGGCGTTAGCGCCTCGGCCACTACGCGGGACTCCTTCCGCAAGAAGCTGCGCGCCGGCGAACTTGACGACAAGGAGATCGAGGTCGAGCTGCAGCAGGGGGGCGGTGGCGGCCTGCCCATGTTCGAACTGCCCAATATGCCCGGCGCCTCCATGAGCGCGATTTCGCTCAGCGACCTCTTCGGCAAGTCCATGGGTGGGCGCGCCAAACCGCGCCGCGCCACGGTCAAGGAGGCGTTCGAGCCCCTGATCGCCGAGGAAAGCGAGAAACTTCTCGATCAGGATCAGGTGGTTCAAGAAGCGATCCGCGATGTCGAGGACAATGGCATCGTCTTCCTCGACGAGATCGACAAGATCTGCGCCCGCGAGAACCGGGGTGGCGCGGATGTTTCACGCGAGGGGGTGCAGCGCGATCTTCTGCCCCTCATCGAGGGCACGACGGTCAGCACCAAGCATGGGGCGGTGAAGACCGACCACATTCTTTTCATCGCCTCCGGCGCCTTCCATGTCTCCAAGCCTTCCGATCTCCTGCCGGAGTTGCAGGGCCGCTTGCCCATCCGCGTGGAGCTGCAACCCCTCAATGAAGATGATTTCCGCCGTATCCTTACGGAAACCGAGGCGTGCCTCGTGAAGCAATATGTGGCGCTGATGGAGACCGAAGGCGTCGATCTCGTCTTCGCCCCCGACGCCGTGGACGCTATCGCCCGCGTCGCGGTGCAGGTGAACGCCTCGGTAGAGAATATCGGCGCGAGGCGCCTGCAGACGGTGATGGAGCGGGTGCTGGACGAGGTCAGTTTCACGGCGCCCGACCGGTCCGGCGAGCTGATCGAGATCGACGGCGGGTTCGTTGAAAAGAATGTGGGCGATCTCGCCCGCAACACTGACCTCAGCCGGTTCATCCTCTGAGGTCTTGCTTTGAGGTCTTGGCCCCTGCGCCCTTGCCTTGGAGCCTGCGCATTGCGATAAGGCGCCTCGGAACGAGCGGCAGGGTAGATAGTCATGGCCAAATTCCTCGAACGCGTCTTCTCGGGCGTGCAGCCGACCGGCAATCTGCATCTGGGGAACTATCTGGGCGCGATCACGAAATTCGTGGCCCTGCAGGAGACCCACGACTGCATCTATTGCGTCGTTGATCTGCATGCGATCACCGTGGCGCAGCCTCCCGCCGTCCTGAAGTCGAACATTCGCGAAGTGACGGCGGCCTTCATCGCCTCTGGCATCGATCCCAAGAAGCACATCGTCTTCAACCAGAGCCAGGTCGCCGAACATGCGGAATTGGCCTGGGTCTTCAATTGCGTGGCCCGTATCGGCTGGCTCAACCGTATGACCCAGTTCAAGGAGAAGGCGGGCAAGGATCGCGAGAACGCCTCGCTGGGCCTCTATGCCTATCCGACCCTCATGGCCGCCGACATTCTTGTTTATCGCGCAACCCATGTGCCGGTGGGTGAGGATCAGAAGCAGCATCTCGAACTTTCCCGCGACATCGCGCAGAAGTTCAACAACGACTTCGCTGAATCTATTGCTTCGAATGGCTTTGGGGACGCTTTCTTCCCCCTGCCCGAGCCCCTGATTCAGGGTCCTGCGACGCGCGTCATGAGCCTGCGCGACGGGTCGAAGAAAATGTCGAAATCCGACCCTTCCGATTATTCCCGCCTCAACCTTTCTGATGACGCCGACGCCATCGCCCAAAAGGTGCGCAAGGCCAAGACCGATCCCGACGCCCTGCCCTCAGAGATCGCAGGCCTCGCCGGTCGCCCCGAGGCTGATAATCTCGTTGGCATTTATGCGGCGCTCAATGACCTTACGAAGGAAGATGTGCTGCGCGAATTCGGCGGCGCGAATTTCTCCAGCTTCAAATCCGCGCTGGTCGATCTCGCCGTTACGAAACTCGGCCCTATCGGCGCTGAAATGAAGCGCATACAGGGCGATGTCGCCTATATCGATGCGGTCCTCAAGGATGGTTCCGACCGCGCGCGGGTGCTGGCGGCGCAGACCATGACCAGCGTGAAAGACATTCTGGGGTTCGTGCGCTGAGGACGCGTCTCGACCTTGGGGCTTGAACTGGCTGGCGGAACGGATGATATCTTGTGGGTCCGCCCCCCGGCCTTGAACCGGGGCGATGAGGAGCCGCAGATGTTCATCCAGACCGAATCGACGCCCAATCCCGCCACCCTCAAATTTCTCCCCGGACGCACCGTCATGCCCGAGGGCGTGCTCGACATGCCCGACGCAGGGGCGGCTGCCCGCTCGCCGCTGGCGCAGGCGCTTTTTTCGATCGAAGGCGTGAGCGGCGTGTTCTTCGCGTCGGAGTTCATCTCCGTGACCAAGGCGCAGGGCGAGTGGCAGCATCTCAAGCCCGCCATTCTCGGCGTCATTATGGAACATTTCACCTCCGGCGCCCCCCTTCTGGCCACCGACATGGGCGATCCAGACGAGGAGGCCGAGGAGTTTTACGACGTGGCGGACAAAGAGACCGTCGCCACCATCAAGGAGCTGCTGGAGGCGCGCGTTCGCCCGGCTGTGGCTGGCGATGGCGGCGACATCACCTTTCGCGGTTTCCGCGACGGCGTGGTCTATCTCGCCATGAAGGGCGCCTGTGCGGGCTGTCCTTCCTCTACGGCGACGTTGAAAAACGGCATCCAGAACATGTTCCGCCATTATATGCCCGAGGTTCAGGCGGTGGAGCAGATCTGATCCGACGCCTCTTGAGGATTGTTTGACCCGATGAGAATACTGGCGCTCGACACCGCGCTTCCGGCCGTCTGCGCCTGCGTTCTGGACAGCGGCTCCGCTGAACCTCTCGCGATGGAAAGCCTTGTCATGGAGCGGGGCCATGCGGAGGCGCTGCTGCCGCTCATCGAGCGGGTCATGGCGCGGGTGGAAGGCGGCTTCGCCTCGCTTGACCGGATCGCCGTGACCGTAGGCCCGGGGTCTTTTACGGGCATCCGGGTGGCGATCTCCGCCGCGCGCGCTTTTGGGGTCGCGCTTGATATTCCGGTGGTCGGCGTCTCGACGCTGGCCGCCTTCGCGGCGCCTCTGGTGCTTGGGCCCAAGCCAGTCCAGCAGAAGCCCGCTTCGTCTTTGCCCGGCATCATCGTTCCGGCCATCGACGCTCGCCACGGGCAGGTCTATCTGCAAGCCTGCTCCCATACCGGCGCGATTCTGATGGCGCCCACAGTTCTGCCGCTGGCCGAAGCCATCGAGAAGCTTCCGTCCGGCCCCCTGAGGATCACGGGCTCGGCTGCGCCTTTGCTCGCCATCGCTGCGTGGTCGGCCCACCGCGCCGCGGAGGTAGAGGGCGAAACATCTGCGCCGCCCATCCTTTATGTGGCCCGGCTCGGCATGATCGCCGACCCTCAGGAGGCGCCGCCGCGCCCGCTCTATATCAAGGCGCCCGATGTGAAGCCGCCCTCCCCGTTCCGCTTCGTACACGCCTGAGCATGTGGCCCTTCGCCAGATCTTCGGCTGATCCGGTCGTTCGACTGTTCACGCCTGCGCGGGCTGGCGCCTGCGCCGCCATTCATGCAGCCTCCTTTCATCGGGGCTGGTCAGCGCAGGAAATCGCCTCCCTCGCCGCTGAGTCCTCGGTGCTCGCCCATGTGTCGCTTGATTCGCAGGAAAAGACCGTTCTGGGCTTCTCTCTCGCCCGTCATGTGGGCGAGGAGGCTGAGATCCTGACTATCGTGGTCGATCCGGCGCGGCAGGGACGAGGCCTTGGCCGCGCGCTGCTCCAGACGCAGCTTGACGCCTTGTCGGCCCTTGGCGTGTCCGAGGTATTCCTTGAAGTCGAGGCGGGAAACGCAGCCGCGCTGACGCTATACCGCAAGCTTGGCTTTGAGCAGGTCGGCGAGCGCAAGGCCTACTACGCCAAGGCGGGCGAGCCTGCCGCCGCGGCGCTCATCCTGCGCCGCAGGGCTTGATCGTAAGGCGGGCCTGTGTCGCGGGCGAAAGTCTGCTAGAATGGTGCAAATTCCTCTCTAGCGACGGCAAGGGTTCTGATTTTGCAATCCCGGGATGATGTCTCCTGCGTAGCGGACGCGCG
>CANBVC010000253.1 GCA_947372795.1 Beijerinckiaceae bacterium | reverse complement strand
GCGGTTCTATCTTATCTGGAGCATACGGACCCAACCCTCGCGGGTCGCGCGCGCCGGCGCTATGGCTGCCTCTCGCCCTGGCAGGATGAGCCCGCCAATTATGGCCGCTTTATCATGCGCGCGGATGGCGATACCTGCGAGGAGGCGGTCGTGGCGCAGTTGCGCGAGATGCTGGAACAGCGCAGCGCACACGCTTTGCATAATGGGGAAGACTGGTTCGACGCCGCTCAGAACGCCCGCATCGTGCGCGCCGCCGAGCAATATTATCGGTTGATGTATGAAGGCGGAACCTCATCGTGGAATTTACGTGATCGGCATATGTTCGACACGCTAAAATATGTGCTGGAAGCGAGGGGGCCGAAGGCCAAGGCTATCGTCTGGGCGCATAACAGCCACATCGGCGACGCTTCCGCGACTGCCATGGGTTGGCAGGGCGAATTCAATATCGGGGAGCTCTGCCGAAAGGCTTTCGGTGAGAGCGCGGCGCTGATTGGCTTTGGCACGGATCGCGGGTCGGTCGCAGCGGCGGACAACTGGGGCGAACCTATGCAGATCATGCAGGTGCGGCCTGCGCGCGCGGATTCATACGAACGTATTTTCCGCCAAAGCGGGGTGGCGCGTTCACTGACGGATTTGCGCTTTCATGATGAGCTTCGCGAGGCGCTTGCAAGGCCGCGACTTGAGCGCGCCATTGGCGTCGTCTATCGGCCGGATACAGAGTTCTCAAGCCATTATTTCGAGGCGGTGTTGCCTGAGCAGTTCGACGCTTTCGTCTGGTTCGACGACACCCGGGCGGTGACGCCCTTGCAGGGTCCGCCTCCCCACGGCGCGCCCGATACTTATCCGTTCGGGCTTTAAAACAAAACGGGCGCCGCAATGGGCGCCCGCTCTATCCTCCATGAAGAGCCTGTTACATCCAGGGCATCAGCGAGGCGTGGATAACATCCTTCACGCCGCCTTCCTTATTGCCGACCGAACGGATCGCCAGATCGACCTCGTTGAGGCCGAACTTATGGGTCGTCACCAGATCCAACGGGAAGCGCTGCGACGCCAGTTGCTGCAGAGCGAGTTCGCAAGCCATATAGCTATGGCCGCGCGCGGAGTGCATGGTGATGAACTTCGTCGTCATCTTGCCAATGGGGAAGTTCGGGAATTCGGGCATTTCGCCCTGCACCACCATGCGCCCGCCCTTACGCTTCAGGGCCTCGATGCCGAGCAGAATGGGCGTCGTGCCAGCGCCTGCGGTGCAATCGAGCACCACGTCGACGCCGAGGCCGCCGGTGACTTCCATGATCTTCTGGAGCGGATCTTCCTTGTTTACGTCGATCGTCACGTCAGCGCCCAGCTTCTTGGCGACTTCGAGACGCGCGCCGTCCTTGGACGTGCCGGTGATGATGATCTGCTTGGCGCCCGCCTGCTTGCAGATGACGGTCTGCGAAAGACCCTGCTGGCCGGGGCCTTGAATGAGGACGGTGCTGTTATAGCCGACCTTGCCCTCGAACAGCGACCATTCGATGCCATTCGCCATGGGGGTCACCAGACCCGCGAGCTCGGGGCTCACGCCCTTGGGCACATGATGGAGCACGGCGTTCCAGGGCAGGTAGACATACTGCGCAAAGCCGCCGAACAGATGCGGCGCGCGCTCGGCCGAGGTATAGCCGTAGCGGATGGACTCCGGATTGTTTCGCCAGTCGGTGTTTTCGCAATGGCGATACTGGCCGGCATGGCAATGTTCGCACTTGCCGCACATGACATAGTGTTCGACGAAGACGAGATCGCCTTCCTTGAAGCCCTTGCGGCGGGTGAATTCCTTGCCGCACTTGGCGATATAGCCGATGTTTTCGTGGCCCATGATGCAGGGGGCGGTCATCGGCGGATGGGCGTAGAGCTTGACGTCCGTGCCGCAGATGCCAGCGACTTCCATCTTCATCAGCGCCGCGTCGTCGGCGATGTCCGGCATGGGATATTCACGGATTTCGGTCTTGCTGGGACCGGTGCGCACGGCTGCGAGAACTTTCTCTACCAAGGTGATCTCCTGTCGAGGGCTGATGCTGGGGCTTTGGTACTCCGTGAATCGTCAGAGCGCAATTTCGCAGGCGCCGCATTTTGGCTTGCCGGTCAGGGGCTCCCGGCCTATTGAGCGGCGCGCCCGGATTTGCGGGCGGGAGCGCCGCAATGACCCTCGCCGGCCCCTTCGGCAAGAAACGCCCGGACGCGGCGGGCATCACCCGCCGGCTGAAGGACGTGGTGCGCGCCCATTTTCGTCTGGGCGAGGACGACGTCATCCTCATTACCGAGGTCGAGTGTCAGGTTCCCGGCTGCCCCCCGCTTGAAACCGTCATCGCCTTCTGGTGCGAGGACGAGAAGCGGCGGCAGATGAAGGTCTTCAAGCCGCTCGCCGATGTCGCTGAGGACGACCTGCCGCCGTGGTGGATGAAGAGCGCCCTGATCCATGATGACTATGCCGAGTGCAGTTGCTGCTGAGCGAGGCCGCGGGCGCACGGCTCGGCTATGATGCCCCCCGGGCTTTTGATTCGAGCCCGGCGAGGATCGGATGAGCGAATTTCCCTATTCTAAGGCGCATTTCATTGGCATGGCGGGCGTGGGCATGAGCGCCACGGCGCTTCTACTGCGCGACAGCGGCGTCATCGTGAGCGGCTCCGACGAGGCCGTCTACCCGCCAATCTCTGAGGTTCTTGCGGCAGAGCGGCTGGATTGCCGCATTCCCTATGACCCCGCCAATATCCCGCCAGACGCGGACCTCATCGTCATAGGCAAGAACGCCCGTCTCGTGCCGCAGACCAACGCCGAGGTGGCCGAAGCCTTCGCCCGCGCCGCCGGGCAGGGGGCTGTGCGGCCTGCTATCCTCTCCTTCGCCGAGGTTCTTGGTCTTCTGTCGAAGAATCGCACCCCGGTGGTCGCAGCCGGCAGCTTCGGCAAGACAACAAGCGTATCGCTGCTGTCCCATTGCCTGCTCGAGGCGGGGCTCGACGCTTCTTATATGATTGGCGCCGCGCCGCTCTCGCCCCCCGCCGCCTGGCGCGTGGGGCAGGGAGATCTGTTTGTGCTGGAGGGAGACGAATATCCCTCCTCCAACACCGACGACCGCTCGAAATTCCTCCATTACCACCCAGCGCATCTCATTCTGACGCCGCTGGCCCACGACCATGTGAATGTTTTTCCGACGGTCGAATCCTATCTCGCCCCCTTCCATCAACTCATGGACCTGACCGCGCCCGAAGGCCTTGTGCTGGCGGCCGTGAGCGGGGAGCTGAGCCGCCGCTTTCTGGAAGACACAAAGCGTCCCGTGACAACTTTCGGCGTGGATCAGGGGGAGTGGCAGGCGCGCGATATTCGCCTGGGTGAGCGTAGCCGCTTCACGCTCACCCATAAGGGCGCGGCCGTTGTCGAGGTGGAGACCGGGCAGCTGGGTCTCCATAATATAGAGAATATGGTCGGGGTCGGCGCTTTCGTCCTGACCCGCCAATTGGTTAGCGCCGCCGATTACGCCCGCGCCATGGGCTCCTTTCTGGGCATTCGGCGCCGCCTCGACCGCAAGTCCTGGCGCACCAGTGTGCCGATCTACGAGGGCTTCGGCTCCTCCTATGACAAGGCCCGCAGCGCCATCGCGGCCATGAAGCTGCATTTTCCGGGGCGCCCGCTGGTCGCGGTCTTCGAGCCGCACACCTTCTCGTGGCGCAATCGGGCGACGCTCCACTGGTACGATGACGCCTTCGCAGGCTGCGACAAGGTGCTGGTCTATGAGCCGGCCTCCCAAGGCGCAGGCACCCACGATCAGGTGACGCAGAAAGAGATCCTGGCGCGAATCCGCCAAGCCGGGCAGAGGGCGATGGCGGTGACGTCTTGCGCGGAAGGGGTTGCTGCCCTTGAAAGCCAGCTGACCGGCGACGAAGTCGTGCTGTTGCTAAGTTCAGGACCTCTTGGCGGCCTCATCGAGGCTATTCCAGCGCTTTGCGAGCGGCGCTGGCCACAATAAGGTACCTAAATACCACAAGCGAAAAACCCCGCAAATGCAGGCCGTTTTCCGGCTTTGTGGCGCAGTTGTGCATTGACAAGCTACCTTCTGGGCCATAGAAGCCAATCACCTTCGGCGCGGATCTTTCGTCTTGCGCCGTTCAGCTTAAGGAAAAGCCTCCCATGTTCGGGAAAACCACTGTCACCAAAACCGCTGAGGTGGAGAAGAAGTGGGTCGTGATCGACGCTCAAGGGCTCGTCGTCGGCCGCCTCGCCACGCT